>CAUJEC010000171.1 GCA_963169245.1 Actinomycetota bacterium | reverse complement strand
CCTCGTCAGCAAGGGAATGGGATTCCGCGACGCCCATGCAGTGGTTGGTTCTCTGGTTCGACAGAGCCTCGACAACGGTGAACCTCTGGCTGATCTTGTGCGAGGCGACGAGCACCTTGGAGCCGATGCCCTGTATCTATTGGACCCCGGAGTGTCGGTGACCCGTCGAACCACCCCGGGTGGTGGGGGACCGGGACCGGTTACCGTCCAGCGCTCAGAGATTGCAGATCGAATCGATCATGAAAGCCGTCGGTGGGGTCTCGGCACGAAGTAGAGGGCGTCGTGGGTGGCAACGCCAGCAGGTCTGTTCCAATTCCAACCGAGTTGTTGGGGGGCGAACCACCGAACGTGGCGCCCTTACTGTTGAACAAGCTTCTGGTGGTTGACGGTGTCGCAGCGCGGATTGTCGAGGTGGAGGCCTACTGGGGTGAACACGACCCGGCGAGTCACGCCTTCAGGGGCATGACGCCACGTAACGCGACAATGTTCGGACCAGCCGGCTTTCTCTACGTATATCGCTCCTACGGAATTCACTGGTGCGCGAACATCGTTCTGGGTTCGGAGCGAGAGGCGGCGGCAGCGTTGGTCCGAGCAGTCGAGCCAGTCAGTGGATTCGACCTGATGGTCGAGCGTCGAGTTGGACTGAGGCGCGATGTCGAGGTGTGTAATGGTCCGGGGAAGTTGTGTGCCAGCCTTGGAATCACCGGCGAGGATGATGGCTCGTCATTGACAGATCCCGACGGGCGAATACGTCTTATCGACGACGGGGTCGCACCGCCTACTGATCCGTTGGTCACAACACGTGTCGGGATCTCCCGTGCGGTCGATCTCCCTTGGCGTTTCGCCATACGAGACAACAGGTGGGTCTCCAAGGGCAGGCCAGCCGGTGGATGACTACGGTTCAGATGAAATGAACTTCAGGCTTCTGGACTCGACCGACCTGCCACCGGTTCGTGACTCGGCGACGTCACGGGCGTATCTCGAAGATGCGGTGTTCGATCAGGGAGACTTCCGTCGTCAGATCCTCGACCTGCTTGAGGTGCACGGTGAGGAACTCGCTGACCGGATCACATATCCGGGCCACCTGACCGGCTCGGCGCTGGTGATCGACAGCGCAGGAGAGCGTGTGCTGTTGCTATTGCACGCAAAGTTGGGTCGATGGCTCCAACCTGGAGGGCACGCCGATGGCGATCACCAGTTAGCGGGCGTGGCGCTGCGAGAGGCCACTGAGGAGACGGGAATTGTTGGACTGCGGGTGCTGGTCCCAGCGGTGGATCTGGACGTGCATGAGATTCCCGAGAGGGGCAGCGACCCGATACACCTGCACCTTGATGCTCGTTTCGTTGTCATCGCCCCGATAGGAGCGACTGTCGTGGGCAACAGCGAGTCACGCGAACTGCGGTGGCTCACCCGCGCCGAGGCCATTGAGTTGAGCGACGAACCGGGACTGATTCGGCTCATCGACCGGGGACTTGCAGCGCTGCGGACCTACCGACAAGACAGCGCCCCTACCGAGAAGTCAACGTCTGATTCCGCTCCACTCGACGGGTCTTCCTAGCTGACATCCGATGGCGTGGCGCACGAGGTCATGGAGTTCACCTGAGCGAAGGACGTGATGGCCCGGGTGATGCCCTTGTCGTTGCCCTTGGGGGTCTCAAGGAACCTGGCCTTTGAGTCCTTCCGAAGGTTCTCGACGTAGGTCTCCCGATCGCCCAGGTAGGTGCGCCAGTCACCCAGCCATTCACTTACGGCTTCTTTGGCCTTCGGCGGGCTGGTGGGTGCCAGAGGGTCGAGTTCGTCGAGCATGTCGCGCAGAATGACATTCGACTGTGCAACAACATCTGCTCGCTCATCCGCGGTGCGGGCCTGGCTGGCGTACGGAAGCGCAGCCAACTGGTCCTGGGCGGCAGCGCAGATCTGCTCGGCCTGCTTCGGGAATGTCTTGTCCGCAAGTTCATCTATCAACAACTCGGGTCGATAGCCGAAGATGATGTAGAGCCACGTCGCTGTAACCGCCGCCAGGCAGCCGAAGATGATGATCAGCCGCAACCTCGTTCGGTTGGGCCCGGAATCAAGAGGATCTATGACAGGAAACTGGATCTCGGTCTCTTCGGTGGTCTGCGAATCCATCGGAGCCAAGAATGCCACCGCCAAACGCTCCGTGCGACATCAGTGACGATCGTGGCCGTGACCGTGCTCAGGGGCACCGCTGGTGCGGGCAACTGGCGTGGTCCAAGGGTGTGCTGCCCACAAAGGGCAGGCCTCAAAGGCCCAGCCTCACCCCTTGGGCTTGGTCGTGGTGGTCGACGTTGTGGCCGCGCCCGGCACAGTCGATGTAGATGTCGTCGTGGTCGTCGGTGGCGGTGGTGGGACAGGAAACTGGATCCAAACTTCGGTGCCTTTGGGCAGCGACGATCCCGAACTGGGCGACTGGGCTGTAACCGTTGACGACGCAAGGTCTACGACCTCGTTTCGAAGCTCCCGAACCTTGAACCCTTCGCCGGTCAACTTCTTGCGAGCGGACTCGGGAGAGGCACCGACGACATTGGGGACAAGGGCCATCTCAGTGGCCTTCACGGCGTCGGTGACCGTCGCGTTGGGCGACGGCACGGTGGTCGTCGGGATAGGTATGTCATCGGCACTGATGAGCGGCAGAACTGGAGACTCTGCCAAAGCGGACTTCATGAACGTCGACCAGATCTTGGCAGGGTAGGTGCCGCCGAAGACCGTGATCCGCGTATTCGGTGAGGTCATCGACACGAGTCTCTTGGTTCCGGATCGGTCTGCTCTGGTCTCGGCGAACCCGACCCAAACGGCCGTCGCAAGCTGAGGGGTGAAGCCGGTGAACCAAGCATCGGTGTTGCGCTGCGCACTACCGGTCTTGCCAGCTGCGGGCCGATCTATTGCCGCTGACTTACCCGTACCGCCGGCGATGACGCCCTCCATGGCAGAGGTGACCTGGCGGGCAATCTCTGGCTCTATTGCCTTGGACTGTGAGTGGGCGTGTTGATAGATCACCTCGCCGTCGGGACCGACGATCTTGGTCACGAACGCTGGGGGAACATGAACACCGTCGTTGGCGAAGGTCGCATAGACGCTTGCTACATCAAGAACTGTTGTGTTGTTGGGACCCAGAACCATGGCGGGCGAGACGCTGAGCTTCGTGGAGACGATCCCCAGACGCTTCGCCATGTCATCGGCTCGCTCGGCCCCCACTTGTTTGTCCAGGATGATGTTGGCGAAGCATGTGTTGGATGAGACCACCAGGCATTCGTGCATCGTGCCCGCACCCAGGCCACCACCACCCTTGACCTTCCAGATACCGCCCGGGACCTTGAACTGGGTCGACGATGGGGAA
>CAUJEC010000170.1 GCA_963169245.1 Actinomycetota bacterium | reverse complement strand
GCGGATGGCCAAAGCGCTCGAACGCGTACCGCGCCTTCGCCAACGGGTCGAGGAGAGTTCCCTTCCGTGGCAACTACCTCGCTGGGTGGACGACGAGGAGATGGACCTCGACTATCACCTGCGATGGCTCGACATGGGTGGTCACGCCACACGTCGAGATCTCTACGATCTGGTTGCCGTGCTGAGCCGGGACCCACTCGACCGGGCCAGACCGCTGTGGCAGTTCGTAGTCATCGAGGGACTCGCCGATGGCCGAGCTGCGATGCTTCAGCGTCTTCATCACACGATCACCGACGGCGAAGGCGGCATTCGACTGTCGGTCGAGTTCCTTGACTTCGAACGTAACCCGCCAGAATCCCAAAGCCTACGTCCTCCCCGCCGAGACAAGCCGAGGGACACAGAGCCAAGTGAGTCACAGCCGAGGGACACAGAACCCAGGGACACAGAGCCGCCCGCTGGTGACGGCGCCGACCCGAAATCCGCTGCTGCTACTTCTCCTTTGGCTGCACCCGCTATTGCTAGTACCGCTGTCGCTACCGACTCAGATGAGCTAGCGGAGACACAGCCTCCGATCTGGGACCGAACTCGTGACACCGTCGGCTCGCTGTGGAGTGGGGCCTCACAGCTCTACGGAACTGCCCGATCCGCAGGCCGCCAGGCCATGGTCGGCAACCGCAAGTCGCCACTTTGGACAACCCGATCCCTGGACCGCTGGTACGGGACCACCACACTCAACCTCGCCGATGTGATCGAGGCCGCACGCTCTATGGACGCGAGCGTGAATGACATCTTCATGGCGGGCGCGGCTGCTGCTGCGGGGCAGGTCCACCGCGATAGCGGAATGCCCGTGAGTCAGCTGCGAGCATCTATGCCGGTCAGCACCCGACATGACCGCTCTGCCGGCGGAAACGCCTTCAGCCCCACCCAGATGTTGGTGCCCACTGGTGAGATGACACCCCGTGAACGGGTCGGTCTGGTCCATGACATCATCGTCGAGATCCGCCAGGAGAAGGCCATAGATGCCATGGGGCAGGCCGCCAATGCCATAGCCGCCGCCCTTCCAAAAACTGTCATCCTCCGATCTGGGCAGTATCTGACCCGGGCCGTGGACTTCGTCTGCTCCAATGTTCGGGCCGCCCCCTTCGACCTGTTCATAGGCGGCGCACTCATGCACGCCAACTATCCAATAGGCCCCATTGCAGGCACGGCCTTCAATCTGACCACCATGTCGTATCGGGGGTGGCTGTTTCTCGGGCTCTATGTGGACACCGCTGCTGTTGAGGATCCTCCGGCGCTTCTCGCGACGCTCGATGACTGCTACAGCGAGCTTCTGGCCACAGTAGGTCTGCCACGACGAGCACCCGAGTTCGACTGAATCGGCATTACCAACGGACTCTGCGCCGCTACGGTGAAAAACGTGCAAGCAAACGGCCCAACGATGGGCGTCACCTTCGCCAGCTTCCAGTCTCTGGGCATTCGCTATGGCATAGACATCGCCAGATCGGCCGAGAGCCTGGGTTTCGATTCCTTCTGGACTGCCGAGACAATCGGCCAGGAAGCGTTCGCGACACTGGCTGCAGTCGGCGCCAGCACCGACTCTCTGGATCTGGGAACTGGGGTCCTAGCCCTTCAGTTGCGCACTCCGATGCTGGCTGCGATGGGGGCGGCAACCCTGAGCGATCTACGTCCGGACTCCGACGTGTTCCTAGGCGTCGGAATATCGTCGCCAGTGGTTGTCGGGCGCTGGCACGGTTCCGACTACGGAGACCGCCAACTGGGCAGAACTCGCGAGTACGTGGAACTGCTCCGAGCATGCCTCAGTGGCGAGACAGTCAACCACGACGGCGACCACTACCGAGCCAAAGGGTTTCGCCTCGGAGTACGCCTCGGCGAGCGTCGCCCACGAATCGTTCTTGGTGCTCTCAACGAGAAGATGCTGCACCTTGCTGGCGAGGTCGCCGACGGTGTGCTGCTCAACTATCTACCAGCGAACGCTGTCCCGTGGTGCATCGATATGGTCCGTTCGGGCGAGAAGGCCGCTGGCCGCGAGTCGGGATCGTGTCGTATCCACGCCTACGTACATGTCGGGGTATGTGACACCGACGCGGCCCGCTCGGCTGCTCGAAAGGACCTGTTCTCCTATGCCGTGGTCCCTGCATATGGGAACGCTTTCTCCCGTGCCGGGTTCGCTGACGAGGTCGAGAAGATCCAACAAGCACACGCCGAGCGCGACAGGGACGCTGCCCTCGCTGCGGTGTCCGACGCGATGATCAACGCCATAGATATCTGCGGAACCCCGGATGTCGTTCGAGACGCAACAAAGGCATACATGGACGCAGGCGTCGAGGACATCGTGATCATGCCCCTCCCGTGGGGTGAGGATCGCCACCAGACAATCGAGGCGACGCTTGGCGCGATTGCCCCATTGGCCCAGGAGCCCCATTGATCAGGGAGCCCCATTGATAAGGGAGCAGAGATGAATCTCAAGGACAAGGTCGTTGTCGTCACGGGTGCCGGAAGTGGGATCGGCGCAGCACTCTGTCGACGATTCGCCGCCGAGGCTCCGGCATCGATCGTCGCGTTGGATCTCGATGGCGAAAGAGCCACGGCCACAGCAGATGCCATCATTGCCACCCACCCGGGAGTGCACGCACATTCAGCAGCAGTCGACGTGTCCGATGAGTCAGCCCTTCGTGATGCTCTCGCTGCAGTAGCTGACCGCGACGGCGTAATCGACTTGTATGTGGGCAATGCCGGCATAGGTTCCGGCGCCGGAGTCGACGCTCCAGATGAGCTCTGGGATGCCGTCATGGGAGTGAACCTGATGGCCCACGTCTACGCGGCTCGTGCACTTCTGCCAGCCTGGTTGGAGCGAGGCGAGGGGCACATGTTGATCACGGCCTCTGCTGCGGGGTTGCTCACAAACCTAGGCGATGCGCTCTACAGCGTCTCCAAACACGGTGCAGTGGCTCTCGCAGAGTGGCTCTCGGTCACCTATGGGTCGCGGGGACTGCACATGTCGTGCCTGTGCCCCCAGGGTGTCCGCACTCCCCTGCTGTTCCCCGAAGGTGACACCAAGAGCGATGCCAGCAGCGACGCGGAGGGTAGCCCTGATGGCGGCGATGCTCTAGCACTCAGCGTGGTCCGGGCGCAACGGATCCTCGAGCCCGAGGAGGTCGCCGAAGTTGTGATCGAAGCACTCGGCGACGAACGGTTCCTGATTCTCCCCCACCCCGAGGTTCGTGACTACGAGATCGCCCGTGCCACAGATCGGGGACGGTGGCTTGGTGCGATGCAACGTATGCAGGCACAGTTGGAGGCCATCTCCGCTCATTAGTTTGCGCAACCTCCACCCCTTCTAGAGTCCAGCCTCGCGAACCGCAGCCTCGCGAACCGAACTGAGCGGCCCCAATGCCGTAATGGTGGGGTCACCAGCTAGGGCCGCCACTGAGGGCGGCCAGTCCGGAAAGGGTCTATCCCCCAACCAATGTTCCTCCACGACATAGTCGCCAACGCCGCTACAGCATCACCCGATGATCTCGCACTGGTCACTGACAATGAGCGGTGGACCTTCGCTCAACTGATGGAGCACGTTGAGAGCTTTGCTGCAACGTTGCGAACTCTGACATTGCCTGGCGACCGAGTGGTGATCGTCTCGGAGAACACCGCCGCAATGGTCGTCGCTCTCTACGCGGTCCCACTCGCTGGGGCAATCGCCACCTTCGCGAACACCCGACATACGCCAAACGAGATCGCAGAACTGGTGAGTTCGACCACACCATCAGTCATTGCGATCAGCGAAGCCCTCGACGCTTCGACCGGCACCGAACTCCACCGAGCCATCG
>CAUJEC010000169.1 GCA_963169245.1 Actinomycetota bacterium | reverse complement strand
CCACAACCACGTCGTTGCCTCAGATCCCCATGGCCCGCCACATCAACCTCGCCGTCCGGTCGACCAGTCCAAGTTCGGCCAGCAGTGCCCTGATCCGGCCCACTCCGTCGATCATCTGGTCACGACCAGCAGGGGAGCGGTAGACCTCGCTGAGGACGTCACGAGGGATCCCCCCGGCAAGTAGATCGTGAGTCGGTCTGACCATCAACCGGACCATGATCCCGAGAGCCACCGGTGTGAAGAACGCAACGGTTCTGCGTCGCAACGAACTCAGTCGAGCGGCCTCGTCCCTAATAGCGGCACGGGCATAGGAGATGTGACGAGCCTCCTCTGCAACGTGGATTTGCAGAACCTGTTGCACGATCGGCGGAAGGTCATCGGTGCCAAGCCACTGGCGTTGCATCAGATCGAGCGGCTCCTCGCCTGCCAGAACCATTGAGAAGAACACCACAGGGGAATGACGTCCAAGGATGCGCATCAACTGTGCGGCAACGTGTCGTAACCAACTCGGCATACCTCGAAGAGTCGGGCTCAACCCGCTCGATCTGCTCGATCTGCTCGATCCGCTCCAGCGTCGGATGAGTTCGTCGAACATCAAGGTGTGCTGTGACTCCTCGATGACCTCATAGTGGATGTATCGGAACTCCTCGGTGCCCTCAGACAGGTACAACGCTCGATGCAACAGTCCCTGTTGGAGGATGTTCTCGAACTGCCACGCGGTCTTGAGGCTCACCGCGAGTCGAAGGAACCCGATACGGCTCTGCTGCTCTGGAGGGAGCGACTGGTACCACATGCTTTGGGCAAGGGGATCCCCCTCGGGAAGTCTCAGGCCCGGATGGGTCGGATCCAACGCGCCCTGATCCGCCAACACCTCGGCATGGGAATTACTCCGTCTCCTCACCGATGCCTGACTCAGGCGACTGACAGTTTGAGAGAACAAGGACTGCTGTGACATCGACACCAACCGGGAGATCGAACCGGGGGCTTCGATGCTACCGAGTTGTGCTCAGGAAACGTCTCACCGCCTGTGACCAGTGCTGGGTCGGGATCTAGTTTGGACCCATGACACAGAAGATCGTCCCCAGCCTGTGGTTCGACAATCAGGCGGTCGAGGTCGCCGAGTACTACGTCGAACTGTTCGACAACTCGAGGATTGTCTCGTCGACGAGGTATCCGGATGTCGGCCAGGAGATCCACGGCCAGGTTGCCGGGACCACCCTGACGGTCACGATCGAATTGAACGGTTTCAACTTCATATTGATGAACGGCGGACCGGCATTCCAGGTCAATCCGTCCATCTCGTTCATCTTGAACTTCAACGCAGCCCACTTCGACGACCCCGACGCTGCACTTCACCGCTACTGGGACGCGCTCACCGTTGATGGTGAGACGAGAATGCCGCTCGGAGACTACGGGTTCAGCCCGAAATTCGGTTGGGTGACCGACAAGTTCGGCGTTTCGTGGCACCTCATGCTCACGGACGATGCCTGGGCACAACGACCTTTCGTCGTCCCCGAAATGATGTTCGGCGGGGAGGTCAGCAATCAGGCCCGTGAAGCCATCGAGTTCTACACCTCGGTCTACGAAGCCGCGTCGATGGGTACCTTGACCGAATATCCCCGCGCGTTCGCCTCGGTAAAGGCCGGTTCGGTCGCCTTTGTTGACTTCGAGTTGGCTGGCACCGCCCTAGCTGCGATGGACTCGCCTGTGCCTAACCCAGTTGCCTTTAGCGAAGGGGTCTCCCTGATCGTCAACTGTGAGACCCAGGATGAGATCGACCGCTACTGGAACGCGCTCTCTGCAGTGCCAGAGGCGGAGCAGTGCGGTTGGCTCAAGGATCGCTACGGCGTCTCCTGGCAGGTCGTTCCCGAGTCGCTCGGAATCGGATTCAACGACGACGATCCCGCGACCTACCGCGACAACTTCAAGGTTCTTATGGGCATGGGCAAGATCGATATGTCGAAGCTCCGATAGCGATCGAGATGCCCTTCGTCGACCTACCTGTCCGCTCAATTGGATAGGACAGTGCAGTTGGATAGGACTGTGCGGTCGCCTAACTTGGTCACGGCAATCAGCCCCTGATTCTCGGCGGAGACGCGCTGGGAAGTTCGTGACTGGAGAAACACGTGGATGTAAAGAGCTTGCTGGGAGACGAGGCCGAGTCCCTTCTCACCCATGAGTCAAAAGGTCTTCCCAAAGAGAACCTGGCGCTGCCCGGTCCCGACTTCGTCGAGCGCGTCTTCGTGGACTCGAATCGCAGCCCACAGGTTCTACGCAATCTTCAGTCGCTCTACGGTCACGGGCGCTTGGCAAACACCGGATACGTCTCGATCCTTCCAGTGGATCAGGGCATCGAACACTCCGCCGCCGCATCGTTCGCACCCAACCCGGCATACTTCGACCCGAAAAACATCGTCGAACTCGCCATTGAAGGCGGCTGTAATGCCGTGGCATCCACCTATGGCGTTCTTGCAGCGTGTTCACGTCGATATGCGCACAGGATTCCCTTCATCGTGAAGCTGAATCACAACGAACTTCTGACGTATCCGAACACCTTCGATCAGATCATGTTCGGTTCGGTCCAAGAGGCATATGACCTTGGCGCGGCTGGTGTTGGCGCAACCATCTACTTCGGTTCCGAGGAGTCAGGTCGTCAGATCCAGGAAGTTGCAGCCGCTTTCGAAGAGGCTCACGCACTCGGCATGTTCACCGTTCTCTGGTGCTACCTGCGCAACAGTGCGTTCAAGGTCGACGGCGTCGACTATCACGATGCTGCCGATATTGCTTCGCAGGCGAACCATATCGGCGCGACCATCCAGGCTGACATCCTCAAGCAGAAGCTCCCTACCCGCAACGGCGGATACAACGCCCTGGCGAACTACGGCAAGACCTCTCCGCTCGTATACGAAGAGTTGACCACTGACAACCCGATCGACCTGTGCCGCTACCAGGTGGCCAATGGCTACATGGGGCGCATCGGTCTCATCAACAGCGGTGGCGAGTCCAAGGGGCAGAGCGACCTTGCCGAGGCCGTCCGCACAGCGGTCATCAACAAGCGTGGTGGCGGAACCGGTCTGATCTCCGGGCGCAAGGCGTTCCAGCGTCCGATGGGTGAGGGAATCGAACTCCTCAACGCCATCCAGGACGTCTATCTCGACTCCGAGATCACCGTCGCCTGATATGACGAAGCCTGCCGCAAGGTGGGTGATCGACCTCGACGGCGTGGTGTGGAGAGGCACCGACCCGATCGAAGGATCCGTGGAGGCGCTGTGTCGGCTTTTCGAGGCCGGTCACAGCGTTCTCTATTTCACCAACCATGCCGAATCACCTGAGATTAAGATCAGACGTCTGCGTGGCATGGGGGTGCCGGAGCCTCTGGTCATCACCTCGGCTGAAGCAGCAGCACATCTCTGTGGTGTGAACAGGCGCGCTCTGGTTCTGGGCGAACCCAGTCTCGCGCAGGTGATTCGGGATTCGGGGATCGATGCCATCTTCATTGACGATCTGCCACCCGACGGGCCCGTTCCATCAGTCGATGCGGTGATAGTCGGAGCGGCAACCAACTGGGACAGGAGCAGGACAGGCCTTGCCGCCGATGCGATTCGAGATGGCGCGATGTTTATCGGCACCAACAGTGATCCTCTCTTCCCGTTCACGGGCGAGTTCGGTCCGCGTTTCCTCCCCGGTGCGGGAGCGCTCATCTCTGCGGTCGAGACCACTGCCGGGGCCCGGGCGACCTTCGCCGGAAAGCCGTACCAGCCGGCGGCCGATCTCGTAACGAGCAGGTTCGGTCACGTCGACTATGTGGTCGGCGACCGCGACGACACCGACGGCGGATTCGCCAGACGCCTCGGAGCGGCTTTCGCTCTGGTCATGAGCGGCGGCACCTCCCGGGAACAGATCCCCTCCGACCCGGCACCGGAGATGGTCCACGATGATCTCGCAGCGGTGGTGGACCACGTACTCGGTCTGGCAGGCAGTCGTCGGTAGGGATGCGGCGCCGACTCGACACAGAACTCGTCCGACGGGGGCTCGCTCCGACAGTGGACGAGGCGGCTTCCCTGATTGAACATGGTCGCGTTCTCGTGGAGGGTGCTCCTGCTGACAAGCCCCAGCGTCAGGTGAGCCCCGGCGAATCGATAAGTCTGGCCAGAAACCGGACACGCTTTGTCGGTCGAGGAGGCGACAAACTCCGGGGTGCCCTCGACAGGTTCGGGCTGGAGTTGATCGGACACAGGGTCCTCGATGCAGGAGCGTCCACCGGAGGGTTCACCGACGTGGCGCTCCAGGATGGTGCTGTCGACGTTGTGGCGGTCGACGTGGGGCGCGGTCAGCTTCATGAGAAGCTCCGTCAGGACTCACGGGTAACCGTGATGGATCGGACGAATATCCGCCTCGTCGGACCCGCTGAACTCGGTGCCTTCGACACCATCGTCGGCGACCTGTCGTTCATCTCCCTCTCGGCAGTGATGGCCAATCTGGTTGCCTGTACAAAGCCCGGAGGGCAACTGGTTCTACTGGTCAAACCCCAGTTCGAAGCGAACAGGGATGAGGCAGGCCACAATGGAGGGGTGATTGTTGCCCCCCAGACCTGGCGAAGCGTGCTCGAGCGGACCGTGACCTCTGGCGTCTCCAATGGTGTGGAGGTGGTCGCGATGTGTCCGTCGTCGATCCGCGGGGCGGATGGAAATGTCGAGTTCTTCGTGCATTTCTCCAAATCCGATGACATGGCGGGAGGTCCCGAGGGTGCAGGTGGCGCTCACGGAACCGCCGTCGCCGAGATGGTCGACGCCGTTGTTGCAGAGGCCACACGAATCGTCGGTAGCCGCTGATGGCGTCCTTCGGCCTGATCGTCCATACCGGCAAGGGGATCGACCTCGCCAGAGCCGCCATCGACTGGCTGCGTCAACGTGATCACGAGGTCCGCCTCGAAGAGTCGGAGGCCGAGAAGATCGGTGTACCCGAGCTCGGTGTCGAGACCTCCAAGCTGACCTCTGGCCTCGATCTGCTGTTGAGCCTCGGAGGCGACGGAACCATGTTGCGTTCTGTCGAAATCGCGGCGCCTGATGACGTGCCCGTCATGGGCGTGAATCTCGGTCAACTTGGCTACCTGACCACAGTCGAACCCGCTGGCCTAACCGTCGCTCTCAAACGGTTCCTGTCCGGCTCCTACACGATCGAGGATCGCTACCGAGTCCGGGTCGCGGTGGAGCGCAAGGGCGAACGGCCCGCAGTTTTCGACGCTCTCAACGAGATCGTCGTCGAGAAGTCCATGGTCGGACGAACGGTCCGTCTCGATGTCGATCTCGATGGTCGCCCATTCAACTCCTATGTGTGCGACGGTCTCATTCTGGCCACACCAACGGGCTCCACAGCGTATGCGTTCTCGGTGAGAGGACCGATCATCGACCCTCGCCACAGGGCGATACTGATGACACCCGTTGCTGCGCACATGCTCTTTGACCGCTCCCTCGTTCTGCAGCCCGACTGCGTTGTGACTGTCACGGTGGCACCGGATCGTGCGGCGGCGGTGATCGTGGATGGTCGCCACGAAGGACTCCTTGAGCCCGGTGACGTTGTTCGGGCCACCATGAGTCCCCAGCCGGCCAGGCTCGTGACCTTCGGCGGCTCGGACTTCCATTCCGTGCTCCGATCCAAGTTCGGCCTGTCCACCCGCTGAGACGCCAAGCGGCGGGCGATGACGCGGCAGGCTATGACCGGGTAGTGGTCCCCGGGTCAGGCCGCGCTCGCGATTGTTCATCTACGCTTGGCGCCAATGCTGGTCGAACTCGCTGTGCGGAATCTGGGTGTGATCGAGTCCGCCCGTATACCGTTCGAGCCCGGCCTTATCGCACTCACGGGTGAGACCGGTGCCGGAAAGACGATGCTCATCGAGGCCCTCAGCCTTCTGGCAGGCCAGAAGGCCGACCCGTCCCGGGTCAGGGTGGGAGCAGAGGAGGCAGTCGTCGAAGGGCTCTTCGCTGACGGTGAGAGCGAGTGGGTGCTGCGCAGGGTCGTCCCGGTGAAGGGCCGCTCAAAGGCGTATCTGAATGGCGAACTGGCCACCGCAGCGACGCTGGCAGAGGTGGCCACAGATCTGTTGGAAATGCACGGACAACACGCACAGCAGAAGCTGTTCTCCTCGAGGGCCCATCGGGACGCGCTTGACGAGTTCGGAGGGATCGACACCTCTCGCCTCGACGCGATCCGCTCCGATCTGCGAACCATCGAGGCTGACCTGTCCGCGCTCGGTGGTGACGAGCGTGCTAGGGCCCGTGAGATCGGGCTGCTCGAATTCCAACTCGATGAGATCGACAGTGCCGAGGTGCGCGTCGGGGAGGACTCCCAACTCGAGGCCGAGGAGGATCTTCTCGCCGGTGCGCAGTCTCATCTCGAGGCAGCAGCGGTGGCACTCGCCGGCCTCCGCGACGACGGTGCTGCGATCGATGCCGTCTCCAGCGCCATCTCAGCGCTTCGGGGTCGCAGCCCGTATCTGGAGATAGTCGAGCGGTTGGCCAATCTCGATGCCGAACTGTCCGACGTAGCGGACTCACTGCGCTCGATCAGCGAGGCGATCGAACCCGACCCGGAACGCCTCGATGCGGTTCAACAGCGTCGGAACCGGCTTCTGGAGCTTCGACGCAAGTACGGCGAGACCGATCAGGCGGTGCTCGACTTCGCCGAGGACACCAGATCGCGCCTCAACGAATTGACCTCTCACGATGAACGGGTCCGTGAGCTCACCGCCAGGCGCGTGGGCTTGGAAGCCGAGTACCTGACCGAGGCTCGAAAGGTCGGAGACGCTCGACGTGGCGTAGCTGGTGAGCTGGCCCGGAGGATCGAGGAACAGTTGCGGTTCCTGGCCATGCCTGCAGCGAGCATGGTCATCGATGTACGTGACAGCAGCTCGGGCGACGGGGGAGCGGGCGATGAGGGCGACGTTGATTCCCCCACGGGTGACGGAGCCGACGTCGAGTTCCTGATCTCGACCAACCCGGGGGTGGCGCCGGGGCCGCTCGGTCGGGTGGCATCCGGAGGCGAGCTGAGCAGAGTCATGTTGGCGTTGCGACTGGTGCTCAGCGAGTCACCTCCCACGACGGTCTTCGACGAGATAGATGCTGGAATCGGTGGCGAGGCAGCCGTCGAGGTGGGCAAACTCCTCGCCCAGCTGTCGGTCGGACGACAGGTTCTGGTGGTCACCCATCTACCTCAGGTGGCAGCGTTTGCCGATGTGCAGGTTCGGATCGAGAAGTCACTCGTCGATGGCGTTGCCGAGACCAGAGCAGCACCACTCGATCACACACAACGGCTCGTCGAACTCTCGCGCATGATCTCAGGTCAGCCAGACAGTGAGAGCGCTCGCCTTCACGCAGAGGAACTGCTGGAGATAGCCGCGGCCAAACGCAGGAAGCTGGCCTCGTGACATCATCGGTCAGCGGTTTCATCTTCGGCCTCATTGCTGCATCCCTCATGTGGGCCGGACTGCGTGAGATGTTCTCGCGGCCGGTCTTCCAACGGACCAACTACAGGGGAGCACCTCTTGCGACCTCTGCTGGGATCGTCATTGTCGCCGCGGTGTTCTTCGCCGGTGCGCTCGTGGGAGTTATCGAGGCCCTGGGGCTCACGCGGATCCGTCCAGGGCTGGAGCCACTCCGGCTCACGGCACTACTCGCCGCTGGTTTTGGAATGCTCGGGCTTCTCGACGACTTGGCTGTCGATGAGGGCTCCTCGGGGTACCGGGGGCACATCAAAGCGCTCCTCAAGGGGCGGCTCACGGCAGGCTCACTGAAGATGATCGTTGGGCCTGCGGTGGCTCTTGTGGTGGTGCAGTCAACAGCGGATGGTTCAGTGCTCAAGTTGCTGCTCCACGGTGCGGTGGTTGCGCTGGCCGCCAACCTGGCGAACCTCTTCGACCGCGCACCGGGGCGAGTCACAAAGGTATCGACCATCGCCGTCGTGGTGCTTGTAATCGCAACAGCAGTTCCGTACCTGGATCACGGACCTCGAAACCTGCCCGGACTCGCCGGGCTCTTCACGATGCTCGGCGCTGCATGGGGGCTGATGCGGTCGGAGCTCAACGAGGAGCTCATGTTGGGTGATGCCGGGGCGAACCCACTTGGGGCGGCGCTCGGGCTCGCGGTGGTTATCACCCAGTCGACGACGGTCAGCATCGGCGTGGCTGTCTTCCTGCTCGCCATGAACCTGTTGAGCGAACGGGTCTCGTTCTCGAAGGTGATCCAGTCGACTCCGCCCCTTCGCTTCATCGACAATCTCGGACGAACACATCGGCCATGACACAGCACACTCTGGAAATGAGCCGGCCCACTCCGTCATCGCCGACCAAATCCGCCTGCTCTCTCAGGAGCACTGAGGCCCCAGTTGGCCCATCAACTACCATGCTGGCGGGCGAGCGAACAGCGATGCCTGTGTCGTGGCGGGTCGATCGACCGTCGATCGTCACCAAGTTCAGACCTCGGAGGCCCCAGGAAAGATGAGCGACACCGCATCCGCAGGGTCGCCACCTGCCCCTGACAGTGTGAAGCCTCTCGATCCGGACTCCCAGGCTTCTGGTTCTGATTCGGCAGTTGCTTTGGCTGATTCGACATCGATCGTCGGTAAGGCGCGGGTAGACCGACGAACGAAGGATCTGGTCAAGCGGCTCCAGGCCGGCGAGATCGCGATCATCAACCACAAGGACCTCGACCGGGTGGCCGGCGAGGGACTCGCCGCTGCGCAACCTGCGGCTGTTGTCAACGCATCGGAATCGATCTCGGGTCGGTACCCCAACATGGGCCCGCGATGTGTGGTCGCTGCTGGAATACCCCTGATCGACAATGTCGGCAAGGACGTCATGGACGCCATTGCCGAGGGCGACGAAGTGACCATCACCGATGGTGCACTTACGCTCTCGGGCAGGACCATCGCATCAGGGCCCATACTCGGGCTCGATGACGTCGAGGAGATGATGGAGGCCGCTCGGGACTCCATCGGTGACGAACTCGAACGCTTCGCTGTGAACACGCTCGAGTACATCGAGAAGGAGGCCCGCCTTCTCTTCCTTCCCCTCGACGCTCCAGAACTCAAGGCCAAGGTGGCAGGACGTCACGCCCTCATCGTCGTTCGAGGACACGACTACAAAGAGGACCTCAAGGCGCTTCGTCACTACATAAACGAATTCCATCCGGTATTGGTGGGCGTCGACGGGGGAGCCGACGCGCTCCTCGACATGCGCTTCAAGCCCGATGTGATAATCGGCGACTTTGACTCTCTCTCGGAGCGGGCTTGGAACTGCGGTGCCGACCTCATCCACCACGTTCACCCCGATGGTCGGGCGCCGGGTCGCGAGGAACTCCAGGAGCATGGTCTGCCATACCAGGAGTTCGTCATCGAGGGCACCAGCGAAGACGCCGCCATGATGCTCATGTACGAACACCGAGCCGAACTCATCGTCGCCGTCGGCACCCACGCCACGATGGTCGAATTCCTCGACAAGGGCCGTGCCGGCATGTCGTCGACCTTCCTGACCCGCCTTCGGCTGGGCCCGATGCTCATAGACGCGAAGGGTGTGAGCCAGCTCTATGCCGGGCGTGTCCGACGACGCGACATCCTCATGCTCGTCGCCGCGGCGATCTTCGTCATCCTTGTCGTGGCGATCGTCTCCGATTCCCTACAACTCCTGATCAGAACCCTGTGGCTCGACCTGAGGGACCTCTGGTACTCACTGACTGGGCGATTCTCCTGAAATGATCACTTTCCGCTTCTACATAGTCTCCGTGGTGGCGTTCTTCCTTGCCCTCGCCGTTGGTGTGGTGCTCGGATCGGCGCTCGATGGAAGGATCTCGGACTCTCTCAAGGACCGGCTGGAGAAGGTCGAGTCCAACCTCGATTCGACGGTCGACCTGATCGACCTGAAGAACGACGAGATCGACCAGCTCAACACGTACGCGGACGCCTCGGTCCCCTTCGCCGTCGAAGGACGTCTTGAGGGCACCAGCACCCTGATAGTCGCCCAGAGCGGGATCAACGAGGACCAGCTTGCGGATCTGGTCGCTGCCGTGCGGCTATCTGGTTCGACCACTCCCGGGGTGTTGTGGGTTGACAAATCCTGGGACCTCAAGTCGAAGGATTTCATCTCACGAGCCCAGACTGCTCTGGGAGGATCCACTTCCCTACAGGCGGGAGACAAGGCCGGCGAGCGTCTCTGGGGCGCAGTTCTGGAGGTTCTGGGCGTCGACATGTCCGGGCCGGGCGACACGACCACCACGGTGCCGACGACGACATTGCCGGGCGAGACCACGCTGCCCGTCGACACCGCACCCACCTCGACTGTTCTCCCAGTTTCCAATTGGTGGGAACAACCTCTCATCGATGAATTGGCGGAGAATTCCGTTCTTCGCCTCGAGACCATCGGGCAGGTTGCCGCACCCCAGCCCGGAGCCGTGCTCAACGTGATCGCCGTGATGGGCCCCGACTCCGAGGTGGGCAACGGCAACTCCGATATCGGTTCGCTGGCGAAGGTCGCCTCGGATGTCGGTGTCCCCGTTGTGGTGGCTGAGTTCAACTCGGCCACCGACGAGGCAGACTCCACTGGTGCTGATCTGAAGGCGATGATTGCCAAGTTCGAGTTGAAGGACCTGTCCGTGGCGCAGTCCGCAGATGAGGTCTCGGGTCGTGTCGCTACGGTCGTCGCTCTCCAACAGGCAGGCGAAGGCACATTCGGGACCTATGGCCGGGGGACGCTCTCATCGTCGCTGTTGCCCAAGCCGCTGAGTCCTGACGGCGGTTCATGACCGACACACCCGACTCCGGGTCGGCTCCGGCCACTGCTGGGGTCGCCAAGTCGGCAGCCGGAATGGGCTTGGCCGCCGCGGTGTCGCGGGGTTTCGGCGCTGTTCGTGTTCTTGCAATCGCAGCGATACTCGGAACCACATATCTCGGTAACACGTTCCAGAGCTCGAACACCGTCTCGAACGTTCTCTTCGAACTCCTCGCCGCTGGTGCGCTCTCGGCAGTGTTGGTACCCAGTTTCGTCAACCTTTTCGACAAGGGTGACGATTCTGAGGCCGAACAGCTTGCAGGCGAGCTTCTGGGCCTGGCGACCCTGGTGCTGGGTGCGGTGGCGTTGATCGGCGTGATCGCGTCTCCATGGTTGGCGACGCTGCTCACCTCGGCGGTCGATGATCCTGCGATCGCGGAGGCTCAACACTCACTCACCACGTTCCTGTTGTGGTTCTTCATTCCCCAGGTCGTGCTCTATGGGCTGGGAGCGATCTCCACGGCGGTCCTCAACGCCCGGCGCTCCTTCGTGATCCCAGCTCTGGCGCCAATCGGCAACACGATCGTGATGGTCGGATTCCTTGTCGTCTTCCGGGTCGCAGCCGGAGCGGACCCGGGACTGGACCTGAGTATGGGGGAGAAGGTTCTGCTCGGACTCGGCGGAACTCTCGGCGTCGTGGCGTTCGTCGCTTGGCCGACCATCGCTCTGCTGCGCAGCGGTTTCAGGTTGCGTATCAGGTTCACCCGTACACATGGAAGCCTGGGCTCGCTGTTGCGTCTGTCGGGGTGGGCAGGCCTTCAACACGCGTTTGCGGCGCTGCTGCTCGGCGCGGCGATCGTTGCCGGAGGGGGAGTCGAGGGTGGTGTCGTGGCCTATCAGGTCGGCTGGTACTTCTTCCTCGCTCCCTACGGAATCATCTCTCAGCCGCTCCACACGACGATCCTTCCTCAGATGACCCAACAGCACGCGAGTGGGAATATCGAGGCCTTGAGGGAGTCGGTTCGATGGTCACTCGATTCCATGTGGGTGATGCTTGCACCCATCACCGCACTGTGTGTGGCCCTGTCGGTTCCTGCGATGGCGGTACTCGCGTTCGGCTCGGCCGGCAAGGGCTCTGGCGTAAACATGCTTGCGGCGGCGCTCGCTTCTCTCGGGCTCGGTTTGATCCCCTATGGCGCATTCTTCCTGCTGGCCCGGGTCTTCTATGTTTATGAGGACAGTCGGACACCAGCCGTGGCGGGGGCGGTGGTTGCGGCTGTCGGTGTCGCGATCATGATCGCATCGGCGGTACTGACCGACGGAACCCGACTGGTCTACATGCTGGGCGTGGCGCACAGCGCAGCGTTCCTGGTCGGCTCCGTTGTTCTACTGATTCGATTGCGAACCCGGGCCCAGGGTTGGATTCTGCCGACAATCGCTGGTCGGACCACAATGGCCGCAGGCGCGGGTGCGCTCGTCGGTTGGCTCCTATATGAGGCATGGCAGCCCGATGGGCGACTCGCTCAGGCCCTGGCTCTGGTGTCACTGAGTGTCGTGGTACTGGTCATCTATCTTGGGCTTGTGAGCGCATTTGGAGTGAGGGTAGCCAGACGTCTGCCTATCAGGCGCAGGCGAGCAGACTCCGAGCCAGCGCAGTGAGCAGTTCCAAATCGCTTAAGCCCAAACCGTTTGGGCCCAGATCGCGAAAGCCCATATCGAGAGACGGACTTCCTTCCTATATGAAACGTTCCACGACGAAGGTTCTGGCGGCGATGTTGGCGCTGACGATCACTGGCCTGACCGTTGCCGGGCCCGCGTCGATGGCTGGCGCATCCGCTGGCCCAATGAACGGCGTAGTGGCGGCGGGTGACGACTCCGGTTCGGTGAACTCCGACACTCCACTAGGTGCGGCTCGAAGGGTTCTGTTGTTCTCGATCCCGACCCTCACGTTTCGCGATATGGAACAGGTCGACATGCCGAACCTGGAAGCTCTTCTTGAGAAGGGGTCGGTGGCGGACCTGTCGACCAGAACCGTGTACCGGACGAACAAGCCGGGTGACGGGTACGGCACCCTAAATGCAGGAACCCGGACCAGGGGTACAGCGCTGACCAGCCTCGCCTTTGTGGCAGGCGATGCCCGCGCCAAGAGCTCCGACGGAGATCCGGTCACAGTCCCACCGGGGGCATTCGACCCGGTAACCGTCGACCCCGAGGCAGAGGGAGATGTCATATCGAGCCCCACTGACACTGTTGTCGACCCGAGCACCATTCCTCCCGAGGCGAGTGCTGAGAACGCAAGTACGGGGACTCCCGCCGCGGAGGAGTTCGCACGCCGCACAGGAGTGACCCCACCGATCGACAGCGTGTTCAACTTCGGCATTGTCTCGATGAAGTCGCTCAACGACCGGCTTCTGTTCGATTCGGAGATCGGCGCGCTCGGCAATGCCCTGAAGGGGGCTGGTGTCTCCCGTGCGGTGATCGCCAACGGTGATCAGGGGCCGGGCCTCGATGATCTGGGTTTCAGGCGAGAGGCCAGCCTGGCGCTCATCGACTCAGACGGGATTGTCGAGAAGGGGAGGGTCGGCAGGAGTCTGCTCCAGGCATCCGCGAAGGCGCCCTTCGGTGCGCAGTTCAACCTGCGAGAGGTGGAGGGCGCGTTCGAGTCGTTCTTCGTCGACAACTCGGTGGTGCTGGTGGAGTCCTCGGACATGATTCGCAGCGAGGAGGCAAAGGAACTCTCCTCGCCCACCCGTCAGGCGATCCAACGGCGTGACGCTCTCGAGCGGTCGGACCTACTGCTCGGTCGACTACTCGAACATGTCGATCTGTCCAAGGACGCGGTGATAGTGATGTCGCCATACGCATCGGGCTTCGATAACGGGCTGACCGCTTTTGGAATACGATCACCCGGAATCACGCCCGGGCTCTTGGTCTCGGGTTCCACCCGACGGACGGGATTCATCCAGACAGTCGACATCGCGCCAACAGTTCTCTCGCTTGTCGGGGCGAAGATCCCGTCATCGATGGAGGGTACGGTCATCGAGAGTGTCCCCGACACCAGAACTCTGGCTGAGCGAGCCGAGTTCCTCGACGACGCCTATCGTGCGGCAGTCTTCCGGGACGCCACCATCGGGAGCGTCTCAGCGTTCTTCGTGATCATCCAACTCGTGCTCTGGGCTGGCGCAATAATTACCATGACAAGGGGTTGGGAGAAGCTGGGGGCGCTTGTGCAGGTCACTGCGCTGGCCGTACTGGCCTTCCTTCCCGGAACCTTCCTCGCCGGTGCGTTCCCGTTCTTCCGATGGGGGGCGTTCGCGTACTGGGCCTTCGTGCTCGGATTCTCGGTGGCGATGGCCTTGGCGTGCCATTTTGCGTGCAGGCGCTATCTGGCCGATCCGCTCATGACGATGCTCGGGGTGATCATCGCCTTCCTCAGCGCGGACATCATCACCGGTGGGGCGTTGCAGTTCAACACGGTCTTCGGTTACACCCCAACGGTGGCGGGGCGTTTCGACGGTATGGGCAATCCGGCGTTCTCTATGTTCACGGCTTCGGCGATCATTCTCGCTGCGCTCATCGCGTACAGGGTTCCGGGCAGGCGGGGGCTGGTGATGTCGATCGG
>CAUJEC010000168.1 GCA_963169245.1 Actinomycetota bacterium | reverse complement strand
CGCTTGGTCCCGATCAAGTGCTTTGCCAACTGCCGCTCGGAGTTGCTCGGACAGCGCCATTCCATTCTTTCGATCTCCTAGCAGATCGCGAGACGCAACGCCAGATTGAGTGCTTCAATGCCCTGCTGTCGCATCAGCCTCCGACGAGTGGGAACACCGGAGAGCATTCCGGTGTGACCGCATTGGCCGGATCAAGCGCGTTGAGCATCAGGCGCAGAGCCACATGGTCGAAGGTGATCGCGATGTGTTCTGCATAGTCCTGATCACACACCGACTGGACGGTGATGTTGTTCACGTTGGGACCATCGAGGAACTGGGACTGATAGGGAGTCACTACCTGGTCGTACTGCGTGGCGATAACCGTGTAGTTGATGCCGGGCACCGTGTCGGGAACCGAGTTCAACTTGTTCATGAATCCCGAGCCACTCTGAAGGTCAACGAACGCTGGTGCACCGAGACCGAGGAACGCATTGATGAACGGCATGAGCGGTGGGAAGACCTAGGTCAGGTCTTGGCCAAGCGTCAACAGTCCACTGAGTGTCGTGCCGTGGTTGACCGGGGCCAGGCCGACGATCGAGTTCACCTTGGGTGCACCGCCCAGGAACTTCACGTAGTAGTTCGGAAGCATCCCGCCTTGTGAGTGGCCGACGATGTCGACCTTCTGGGCTCCGGTGGCAGCAAGGACATGGTCAACGAAACCAGCGAGCGTATTGGCAAATCCATAGGGACTGTCGAGACCTTGGATGTTTCCGAGTGTGATTGATGAGAGCCAGGTTCCGCCGTAGTTGAAAGCGAAGACGCAGTATCCGTTGTTCTTGAGGAGCGGGGAGATGGTTGCGAAGTTCTCGCCCATCGTGGCGATCGTCCCATGTACTAGGACTACCGGTCGAGGGTGAGCCGCCGTCGGCTTGCAGTTGTTGTCATTACTCCCAGCAGGCGCTTTGTTGGGTTGCAATAGGTAGGGCGCAGCCGCGCCGACGTTGTATGTGACAGGCAGCGTCCCCGAGCCTCCGCCTCCACCAGCGGATGGCGTACACGCTGATACAACAGCGATCACCGCGAGGATGACCAACAGCAGCGGCTTGCGATTCATCTTCGTTCCCCCCTGACTTGTGCCGCGGTCGGAACGCGAAATGACCGTATCAGTTGTGCAATCCGGTGGTGACAGTTTCGGGGGCGCGGTGAGGTTTGGAAAGTCGCTCCATGACGGCGCAGTTGACGACGGCTATGACTGCGATGTCGCCCGGGTGAGTCATAGAGCCTTCGTTGCGATCGACCGTTGCGATCGACCCGAACGCGATAGGAAAGTCGAGACAAATCAGATAGAGCCAGCTACCCGTGGCAGGTGCCGGGAGCGGTGCTACCTCCGGGTTGGGTGGTAGTGGGCATTGGCTGGATGCATCTCCAATCCCGAGCGGCCGATGCAATCGGCTGAAACGACCACACCTGGAGTATCCAAGAATTGAAGCCAAAGCCGGGAACTACTTGTCACACCACGGCGTTAGAATGTCCGGACAGTCTTTTTGGGAGGCACTCAGTGTTCGAACGCTTTACCGACCGTGCCCGCAGGGTGGTCGTGTTGGCTCAGGAGGAGGCACGACTCCTCAACCACAACTACATCGGTACTGAGCACATTCTGCTCGGTCTCATTCACGAGGGTGAGGGCGTTGCCGCCAAGGCCCTCGAGTCGCTGGGGATCTCGCTCGAAGCGGTCCGTCAGCAGGTTGAGGAGATCATCGGTCAGGGTGGATCATCGCCATCTGGCCACATCCCCTTCACGCCGCGCGCCAAGAAGGTGCTCGAGTTCTCGCTCCGTGAGGCCCTGCAGTTGGGTCACAACTACATCGGCACCGAGCACATTCTTCTGGGACTCATCCGCGAGGGTGAGGGCGTTGCCGCTCAGGTCCTGCAGAAGCTCGGAGCCGATCTGTCGCGTGTGCGTCAACAGGTCATCCAACTCCTCTCGGGCTACCCGGGCGCTGGCCAGGCTCCTCAGGGCGGGGAGAAGGCGACCACCGGTGGCGGCTCGGCGGATACCCCGTCGGGTTCGCTCGTTCTCGATCAGTTCGGCCGCAATTTCACCCAGCTCGCCCGCGACAAGAAGCTCGACCCTGTCATCGGTCGAGAGCGTGAGACCGAACGGATCATGCAGGTCCTCTCACGGCGAACCAAGAACAACCCGGTCCTCGTTGGAGAACCCGGAGTTGGTAAGACAGCGATTGTCGAGGGACTGGCTCAGGCGATCGCGTCTGACAACGTCCCGGAGACACTGCACAACAAGCAGCTCTACACGCTGGACCTAGGTGCTCTGGTTGCAGGCTCCCGTTACCGTGGCGATTTCGAGGAGCGCCTCAAGAAGGTCCTCAAGGAGATCAAGACCCGCGGCGACATCATCTTGTTCATCGACGAGATCCACACGCTCGTTGGTGCCGGTGCGGCTGAAGGGGCGATCGACGCGGCGTCGATCCTCAAGCCGATGCTCGCCCGTGGAGAGCTGCAGACCATCGGCGCGACCACGCTCGATGAGTACCGCAAGCATCTCGAGAAGGACGCAGCGCTCGAGCGTCGCTTCCAGAAGGTCATCGTCGAGGAACCATCGGTGGCTCACACCATCGAGATCCTCAAGGGTCTGCGTGAGCGTTACGAGCAGCATCACCGAGTGACCATCACCGATCAGGCTCTCATTGCTGCCGCAAACATGGCCGACCGTTACATCTCTGATCGCTTCCTTCCCGACAAGGCGATCGACCTGATCGACGAGGCCGGTTCTCGTCTACGAATCCGCCGTATGCAGGCACCGCCGGACTACCGCGAGATCGAGAACGAACTCGCAGAGGTCGTGACTCAGAAGAAGCAGGCCGTTGACGCCCAGAACTTCGAAGAGGCCGGAACTCTGCGCGATCGCGAGAAGCTGCTGCTCGCCAAGAAGGATGAGCACGACGCCGAAATGAAGGCCGCTGGAGTCGATCTCTTCGATGAGGTCGACGAAGAGGCGATCGCCGAAGTTCTCTCACTGTGGACAGGCATTCCCGTCTACAAGCTCACCGAAGAGGAAACCGCCAAGCTGTTGCGGATGGAGGACGAACTCCACCGTCGGGTCATCGGCCAGGAACAGGCGATCAAGGCCGTGTCCCAGGCCATCCGCCGTACCCGTGCAGGACTGAAGGACCCGAAGCGTCCGTCGGGTTCGTTCATCTTCCTCGGCCCGTCCGGCGTCGGAAAGACAGAACTCGCAAAGACTCTCGCCGAGTTCCTGTTCGGTGACGAGCAGGCGATGATCACGCTCGACATGTCCGAGTACATGGAGAAGCACACCGTCAGCCGTCTCGTTGGTTCACCTCCCGGTTATGTCGGCTACGAAGAGGGCGGTCAGCTCACCGAGGCTGTCCGTCGTCGCCCCTTCTCGGTCGTCCTCTTCGACGAGATCGAAAAGGCTCACACGGATGTGTTCAACACGCTTCTGCAGATCCTCGAAGAAGGTCGCCTGACCGACTCGCAGGGTCGTTCGGTCGATTTCCGAAACACCGTGCTGATCATGACCTCCAACCTCGGAACGGCTGATCTTCGCAAGGCAAACGTCGGCTTCTCAAAGCGTGACGAAGCAATCACCTACGAGCGGATGAAGGAAAAGGTCAACGACGCCCTCAAGGCGCACTTCCGGCCCGAGTTCCTCAACCGTATCGACGATGTCATCGTGTTCCACGAACTCTCCAAGGACGAGGTCACAACCATCGTCGATCTGATGCTCGCAAGAGTGGCTGACCAACTCATCGCGCTGGGTATTGGGCTGGAGGTCACCCAGGAGGCCAAGTACCTGCTTGCCGATCGCGGATATGACCCGACCCTGGGCGCTCGACCACTACGGCGTGCCATCCAACGACACATCGAGGATCCCCTCTCGGAGCGTTTGCTCTACAAGGAGTTCCACGCGGGCCAGACGATTCACGTCGACGTCGCCGATGACCCCGAAGCAGAGGGCGAGAAGATCTTCACCTTCGTTGGCGCTGACGGGTTCAATCCGCCCTCGGTAGAAGAACTCGCAAGCGTTACCGCCGAGTGAGTGGCAGTTGAGTCGTAGCTGAGACGGTGGTGGCTGACTCAGCTGCCACCGACTCATTCGGTCGCTTCGAAGTACCGCATCTGATCATCGGGTCACTATCGTCTCGGTTCGTGTCGACAGCCAAAGCCAGCTCCGCCAGGTGGGCTCGAATGAACACCGTTGTGATGGCACTGCTTGTCGCGCTCGTCGTCACCTCGTGCAAGGTCGACTCGACTGTCACCATTGCAGTCAGCGAGGACGGATCCGGAACTGTAGAAGTCGTCGTCGATGCCGACGCAGAAGCGGCGAAACAGATAGGTGATCCCGCCACCAGCCTCCGGCTTGCTGATCTGACTGAGGCAGGGTGGACTGTCGCCAAGCCGAGGATCGACGCCAAGTCTGGCGAGTTGCACCTCAAGGCGATACGACCGTTCCGGTCCGCTGAAGAACTCAAGGCAATAGTCGCGGATATCGGAACCGGAACAACCGCGCCTTTCATCAGCGACCTCCGGCTCACCGTCAAGGACTCATTCGGGCGCACCGACTATCGGCTCACTGGCCGCCTGAAGACCGACGGCGGTGTTGCCAGCCTCTCGGATCCCGCGCTCGCCGAGGAGCTCGGCGGGCTGCCAGTTGGCAGAACCCCAGAGGAGATGGCGGCAATGGGATGGGACGGTAAGGGGGTTGGGACGCTGCGGCTCCGGGTGCAACTCCCCGGTGGTGTTGACGAGCACAATGGAACCGTCGTGGACGGACAGGTCGAATGGTCAGCGCCGGTGGGCTCAGATGACGTCACCGACAAGCGCATGGTCATCGAGTCGGAGTCGATTCAGCGACGTGTCCAATTGGCACGGGTGCTCGGTTTCGCAGGGATCGGTGCCGCTATCGCCCTTGTTGTCGTCGGACTGATTCGTCGCAGCCGCTGACGGGACCGTACCAGTCATCAGGACTGATTCACGCTGGAATCGACCTGTGCTGCGGCCCCCGCTGTGAGGCCCGCGACGAGGCCTGCTGCGTGCCCTCCGCTGCGACCTGCACTGCGACCTGGTTCGTGATCGCCGGACCAAACTGTCACACCCCATATCTAGATTCGACGTCATGGCAAAGACCCGAACAATCTTCCGTTGCATGGAGTGCGGGCACAGCGTCCCGAAGTGGTCGGGCCAGTGCTCTGGATGCATGGCATGGAACACTCTCGTCGAGGAGATAGACAACGCCGCCAGCGGTTACCGACTGCTGGGCCTCAGCCAGAACGGAAACGTCGGGACGGCGTCGGACGCGCCCGTGGGCGCGCCGAATATGTCGGCTGTGCAACCCTTAACTCGGGTCAGCAGTGACATGGGAACTCCGCTGCCGACCGGCATCGCTGAGCTGGACCGAGTCCTCGGCGGGGGACTGGTTCCGGGCAGCGTCACACTCCTTGGTGGAGAACCCGGGATCGGCAAGTCCACGCTGGTACTTCAGATGCTCGCGTCAAAGGCCCGGGAAGGAGCGCCCGTGTTGTATGTGACGGGGGAGGAGTCAGCCGGCCAGGTACGCCTTCGTGCGGAGAGACTCCGGGCGCTAGAGGAGAACATCGGTATCGTCTCGACGACCTCGCTGTCAGAGATTATGTCCCACATGCTCGATCTTCGGCCGCACCTGTGTGTGATCGACTCGATACAGACACTTCATTCACCCCAGTTGTCCTCAGCTCCCGGCTCCGTTGGCCAGGTCCGTGAATGTGCCAACCAACTCGTTGCCGTGGCCAAGGCGACATCGACCACGGTTGTGCTGGTCGGACACGTCACCAAGGACGGCAACATCGCGGGCCCACGAACGCTCGAACACATCGTTGATACGGTCCTGAGCTTCGAAGGTGATCGACACAACATTCTCAGGACCCTGCGGGCAAACAAGCACCGCTTCGGTTCCACAGAAGAGCTTGGGCTCTTCACCATGGCGGCGGATGGACTGGTGGCAGTCGATGATCCGTCGGGTCTGTTTTTAGGCGATCGACGCCAGGGGTCCACCGGGTCGGTGATCGCAGCGACTCTGCAGGGCCACCGGCCACTGCTTGTAGAGGTCCAGACTCTTGCCGCCAACGCGGGCACATCGAACGCGCGCCGCTCGACGCAGGGAATGGATGCAAACCGGCTCGCTCTGCTGCTGGCTGTCATCGAGTCGAGCCTTGGGATCTCGACTCACGGCGTGGACATCTACGCGAACGTTGTCGGTGGGGTACGACTGGCCGAACCTGGGGCCGATCTTGCGGTCTGTCTGTCGGTGATCAGCACAATGCGGCGGATCCCTGTGAACGAGAATATGGTCGCCTGTGGGGAAGTCGGCCTTGGAGGTGAACTTCGATCCGTCGCGGGGCTCGAGCGGCGCCTGGCCGAGGCTGCAAGGCTTGGTTTCACCACCGCACTCGTCCCTGAATCGGCGCCGTGGATGGACGTGCCGATCACGGTTCTTCGCATGGACACCCTTGAGGATGCGCTCGACAGCGTATGTCTCATTTGAGATGCGAATCACCGTGTCGAATCCGGTCTCAGTGGCGTCGAGCAAAGTCGTCACCGTTGACTGCCACTGCTGCACCTAGACTGGCTGGACAGGAGACACAGAAACCAAGGTCGGAAGGTGGAAACCGGTGAGTGATCGGCATGGAGAGCGACACAGCAAGGAGCTGTTGAGTGCGCTTGCTGCCGTGGCGCCGGGACGTCCGCTGAGGACCGGGCTCGACCGAATCCTCAAGGCGGGCATGGGTGCGCTCATCGTCATTGGCGACGATGCAGACGTGCTCAACATCTCCTCGGGCGGGTTCCTGGTGAATGCGTCGTTCTCTCCGCAGCGTCTTTCCGAACTGGCCAAGACCGATGGCGCGATCGTGCTCACATCAGATGCCAGCTACATCGCCCGGGCGAATGTGCACCTTGTTCCCAATCCGAATGTTCCAACCGAGGAGACAGGCACACGTCACCGCACCGCTGAGCGTGTGGCGCGGTCCATCGGCGTGCCCGTCGTGTCGGTCTCGGAGGACATGGCGGTGGTCACCGTCTACACCAAGAACGAGCGTTACCAACTCGAGCCGATCCCGTCGATTCTCAGCCGCTGCAACCAGGCGCTTCAGACCCTTGAGCGTTACAAGGCTCGCCTCGATGAGGTCTCCAGCAACCTGACGTCCTTTGAGGTAGAACACGTCGTCACGCTTCGGGATGTCGTCACGATCCTCCAGCGTGGAGAGTTGGTGGCTCGAATCTCAGAAGAGATTGAGCAGCACCTGACCGAGCTCGGAACCGACGGCCGGCTCATTCGGCTGCAACTCCGTGAGTTGATGGCCGGCGTTGAGGACGAACGCCGTCTGGTGGTGCGCGACTACTTCAAACAGGAGATGCCCTGGGATCTCGAGCAGGCGATCGAGACTCTGTCGTCGCTCGATATCGACGATCTGCTCGACGCGGAAGAGGTGGTCGAAGCAATGCACCTTTCGGATACCTCCGAGGGTCTCGACGCATCGATCGAACCCCGAGGTTTCAGAATGCTTGCGAGGATTCCACGCCTGCCCATTGAGGTGGCTGAGAACCTGATCGCCAACTTCGGCACTCTGGAGAAATTGAACCGTGCATCGGCCGAGGAGATGGCTGCTGTGCCGGGCGTGGGCGAGCACTGGGGCTCGACCATCAAGGATGCGCTCTCGCGAATAGCTGAGTCCAGCATCCTCGATCGCTACAGCTGAGCGGAACAGCTGAGCGAGTAGGGCGGGCAACTCAAGCAATGCCGCCGAGCAGCTCGACCTGACAGAGGTTCAGTCAGCAGTTGGCTCCTTCGGTCGGCGGTCAGACACAGCGACCGCCCGTTAGGCTGGCTCGAATGCGACGCATTCTCAGTTCAGGTACTCCGGTCGAGATCATCGAAGGTTCGTCCGAGAGGGCTCTGGTCGTGGTTCCCGACATCTGGGGCCTGAGACCGCTGTTCGTTGATCTTGCCCAGATGGTGGCGGATCGAACTGGCTGGACAGTTGCGTGTATCGAGCCCTTCCCGGGACAGGACCTTCCGGGAATGGATGCAGAGGATGGTCTGGCCATCAGAGGCGCTGCGCTCAGATCGATCACTGACGACGCCCTGTTGGGAGACGTCACAGAGGCCGCAGACCTGACCGGCAAGCCACGCGTCGGGGTCGTTGGTTTCTGTATGGGCGGGATGTTCGCCCTCAAGGCAGCGTCGACGGGACGATTCGACAACGCGGTCTCGTTCTACGGAATGGCCCATGTTCAGGAGGCATGGCAGGGGCCAGGTCAGGGGGATCCGGTCGAGATGCTCGGCCGACCCGGTTCTGCGCGGGCTATGGAACTCGTGGGCACTGAGGATCCGTTCGTGCCGAGCGAGCACATCGATGACCTCGAGAATGCCGGGGTGACCGTGCACCGATATCAGGACGCCGGTCACGGGTTCGTCCACGATCCCTCCAGGCCCGCACACCGCGCCGATTACGCCGAAGACGCCTGGAACAAGGCGCTCGCGTTCCTCGCTGGCGAGTAGCCAGAGGACGCCAGAATTGGTTAGCCACATGGGTCAGCCACGCCGGTCGACCGGGCCACATGGGACAACCCGTGCCGATCGACCCACTGCACCGGATGTCCAGCCGATGGTCGCTTTGTCTACTGCGAGCGGATCTCCAACTCGCGCCGCTTGAGGATCCGGTAGGTGCCACCGTTCTGTTCGACCCAGCCGAGTCGCAAGAAGCTGGCGATGGCCTTGTTGACCCTTTCGCGCGAGGCGCCGACCAGACCGGCGAGTTCCTCTTGGGTTATCGGAATCTGGAACGAGTCCTCATCTCCGGCGAGTTCGAGCAGGTGCTTTGCGGTTCGTCCCGTGACATCGAGGAAGAACGCGTCGGCGAGAGCCTGATCGGTGGAGCGCAGTCGCTTGCTCAGCAACTCGACAACCGACCAGAGCAACGCAGGTCGTGCGTTCCAGATCTCACGGAGGACCGAATATGGGACCCGGATGACGCTTGATGTCTCAAGGGCACGCCCCTCAGCAGAGCGACCCTTGCCATCGAAGAGGCCCATCTCTCCGAAGAGCTCACCACGCTCCATGATCGCGAACATCGACTCACGACCATCGAAGGACTTGTTCGTGATGGCCACACGCCCTCCGACCACGACATAACAGGCGTCGGCATCGCTGCCTTCCTCGAAGACCACGTCCGAGCGGTTCAGCTCAAGCGTGTCCGAGGCACTGACGAGCTTCGCGAACTCCGCGTCGTCGAACTGGGCCAGAAGTTCTACACCCCTAAGGAGTTCTGTATCGGTCACAGGGTTCATCGTATCCAAGCCGCGAGCCCGAATTGATCTATCGTGCGCCACAAGATCATGAGTTTCACTTCTGAGCACCCAAATCCATCGGCCGGAGCTATCTGGTGTGTGGTCGTCGCGGGTGGCAGCGGAGTCCGGTTCGGCCAGCCCAAGCAGTACCTGAACCTGGGTGGGCAGCGGGTGATCGACCGTTCGCTCGCCACCGCCCGGGAGGCCTGCGACGGGGTTGTGCTGGTGGCCCCAGTGGGTGACGTTTCTGTCGAGAGCGAGCGGCAGGGCTCTGAGATCTCAGTTGTTGCGGGAGGAACGACCCGCTCGGAGTCGGTTCGCTGCGGGCTCGCTGCTGTACCCTCGGACGCATCGGTGATTCTCATCCACGACGCGGCACGTCCACTCGCGACCGTCGATCTCTACCGTCGTGTGATCGAGGCCGTGACCCACGGCGCGTCGGCTGTGATTCCTGTGGTGGCGGTGGTCGACACACTTCGCTCCACTGATGGAACCCCGATCGATCGCGAGAACGTCCGCGGGGTCCAGACGCCACAGGGGTTCGACGCGGCGATCATTCGAGCGGCACACGCATCGGGCAGCGAGGCGACCGACGATGCGTCGCTTGTGGAGGCGATCGGTCACGCAGTCACCTTCGTCGACGGTGAACGGGCGAATCTCAAGATCACAGAGCGCGTCGACCTGCTGATAGCGGAGGCGCTGATAGGGGCGCAGCAGTGATGGCGGGGTCGAGTCGGGTGCGCGGCGGTGTCGGCAACGCTGCGGTGATCCCGGTGCAGAATCGGTGGTAGTGCAGTAGAGATGGCTGCGCAGTAGAGATGGCGGTGCAGTAGAGATGGAGAAGCAGTAGAGATGGACATTCGGGTCGGAAATGGTTTCGATATTCATCGCTTCTCCGATGACGTCGACCGGACGCTGGTACTCGGCGGCGTGGAGATGCCCGGAGAACGGGCGCTGCACGGGCATTCTGACGCTGATGTCGTGTCCCACACGGTGGGCGAGTCGCTTCTCGGCGCTGCGGGACTAGGCGACCTGGGCACGCATTTCCCCGACACCGATGAACGGTGGCGTGGGGTCAGTAGCATCGTGCTTCTTAGAGAAATAGTTGCAATGTTGAGGGCTGACGGTTGGAGTGTCTGCAACGTCGACTGCTCGGTGATTGCGGAGCGGCCCAAGCTCTCGCCTCATCGTGAGGCCATGGAGTCTCTGCTCTCGGAATGTGTCGGTGCGCCGGTTACGATCAAGGGTCGGCGAGCCGAAGGTCTGGGTGCTCTCGGGAGGTCCGAGGGGATCGCATGCATGGCCTCGGCGCTGGTGATCCGTCCGGACTGATCGCCAGCGCATGGTCCGCCAGTCCAAGGTTCGCCAGCAACCGAACTGTCCCGCAACCGAACTGTCCCGTAACTGCATCAGATGGTGACAGAGACCCGGGACCGAGAGTTATTTGAACCCGTTGAGTGTGGAGTTGAGGTTCTGTCATGAGTCAGAAAAGATCAGGTGGACAGAAGCGTTCTGGCGCTGGCCGAGGAGGCGGTTCGGGGCAGAGAAGCGGCCCTGCCTCTGGTGGAGGCGGCGGAAGGGGCGGTAGTGGGCGCGGCGGCAGCGAAGGACGCGGCGGAGGCGGCTCTCGCGGAGCTCAGAGACCCGGCCAGGGGGCGGGACGCGGGGGACCAAACCGTGGCGGCACGGGACGATCGGGTTCGGGACGTGGTGGTGCGGACAACCTGTGGGGAGACAAGGCCGACACGGGACTTGGCGGCACCCAGGTGGAGGGTCGTCAGGCCGTCAGGGAACTTCTGTTGGCCGGCCGACGACGTTGCCGTGAGATCTATCTGTCGACCGAGGTCGAGCGGGCCGGGATAATCGAGGACATCATCGACCTTGCCCGCGAGATGCGAGTGACGGTCCAGGAGGTGTCTCGAACCAAGCTCGACGCAATGAGCCGGACCGATGCTCCCCAGGGCGTGATCGCTCGTGCCGCCCAGATATCGGAGACGTCGCTTGAGGACCTGATCGAGTCAGAACCAGCGCCTTTCCTGCTCGCTGTCGACGGCGTGACCGACCCGGGAAACCTGGGGGCACTGCTGCGGATTGCGGACTGTGCGGGTGTCACCGGCGTGATTCTGCCGCGCCATCGGGCCGTTCACATCACCCCAACGGTGACCAAGGCGGCCGCCGGCGCGGTGGAGTACCTGCCGATGGCGCTGGTCGGGGGGCTGGCCACCGCCATCGATTCGCTCAAGAAGGCCGACGTGTGGACCGTGGGGCTGGATATGGCCGGAAGCGAATCGATCCACGATCTCAAGGTCGCCACCGAGGCCGTCTGCCTGGTGCTGGGATCAGAGGGCAAGGGCCTGTCGAGGCTGGTTCGAGAACGATGCGACTTCATTGCCTCCATTCCGATTCACGGTCATCTCGACTCGCTGAACGTCGCGTCCGCGGGTGCTGTTGCGGCCTATGAGGTGGCACGAAGGCGGACCGACGCGGGGGTAGCCTGAGGTTTGTTCAGGACCGGCCACCGAGGTGAATTCGTGAAGAGCAGAGCTGGCCTGAGGGTCGTTGCATGGCTGGTGAGGGTACTGATCGTCCTCGGAGTGCTCGGCGCTCTGTTCATCAACCCGACGCCGTCGAGCAATCAGGGCGACGTCGACACAGCCATCATCAGGACCTACGACGCCGAGTTCACCATCACCCGCTCCGGTGACCTGAGCCTGGTGGAGAACCTCATGGTCGAGATGCCCTCTGGAAAGCACGGGATCTACAGGATCTTCGACACCGCCGATCCCCGCCGACCGAATGTCGAACATCCGGTGGAGGTGATCTCGGTCAAGAGGGACGGTCAGGCGGAGAGTTTTCTTCCGCTGGAGTCGGCCAAGGGAACCGAGACGATCCGCATTGGACTGCCGAATGTGGTGCTCGAACCCGGAATCCATCAGTACACGATCGAGTCGAGGACCTCGAACGTCTTCGAACCGGGCGATGACCCGAACACCACGCTGTGGTGGTGGGACGTGGTCGGCTCCGGCTGGTCCATGCGTATCGATTCCGCACACGTCGTGGCCAAGCTGCCTACGGCACCGAAGTCGTCGCGGTGTGTGATCGGAAAGGACACACCCTGTGAGGTGTCAGTCCTGGATCGTCAGATGATCATCAATACTGGCGAGCTCGCACCTTTCGAGCCGGTGACCGTGAAGCTCGGATTCCCCGCAGCGGCGCTGCCTGCACCGATCGCTCCGAGCGGCACCAGTCCCTGGACGATCGTCTTCAGCGTGCTCACTGCGCTCGCTGGGGCCGGAGTCGCATTCCTTCTGGTGCGCCAGACCAAGGAGCCGGCGGTTGGACTACCGGCCACCTTCGAGCCCCCCGAAGGCATCTACCCTGCGCTTGGCGCAAAGGTCATAGATGAGGTGAACTCGCCGTACGCACTACAGGCGACGCTCTTCGATCTCGCCGAGCGCGGTCTGCTCTCGCTTGAGGGAGACAAGTCGGGTTGGGACATCACCGTTATCGCCGAGCCCTCGCAGACAACCATGACAGCCGCCGAGGCCGAGGTGTTGGCAAAGCTTGACCTCAACTTCAAGGGTTCCCAGTTCCATCTCCGCAAGGACAAGACCGCCGGCGAGAAGGTGTCCCAGGCACAGTCCGCACTCAAGTCCCAGGTGACCGTCGATGCCCGGCCGTATCTGAGCTTCAGCGTGGTTGGCCTGTTGGCCACGGCCGGCGCGTGGGTTGCTCTGGGGCTGACCGGATTCCAGATCTTCCTTGCATTCGGCGGTGATGTGCTCTGGCCGCTGCTTGCTGGGACGGCGGCTTTCGCGTTCGTCTCCGCCGGGGTGCTCTTTGACCGGGCAGCGTGGTCGACTCGCAACCCGGCTGGCCGTGAGATGTGGTCACGTGTCGGTGGATTCGCCAGATTCCTCACGACCGACTCCGCCGAGACGCGCTTCGACTTCGCCCAGAAGATGGACCTCTATCCCCGGTATCTTCCGTGGGCGATCGTGTTCGGATCCGCCGACAAGTGGGCGCAGCGCTATCGGGACCAGGGTATAGAACCTCCGACGGTGCCGTGGCTGATCTGGTCTGGCTCATCGAGCGGGTTCTCCATGACGTCCATGAGCGACTCCTTCAACTCGTCGATCACGGGCGCCGCATCCGCGTACGCTGCCTCTCAGGCAGCCAGCAGCGGTGGCGGTGGTGGGGGATTCTCGGGCGGGTCCGGCGGCGGTGGCGGTGGCGGCGGCAGTTGGTGAACGGTCAACCGAATCCAATGCCCTCTGGGAACAACTCGTGAAAGGTAGGCTCCCGTCATGGTTCTGGTCATAATCATCGTGGTCATCGTCCTCATCGTGGCGATCGGCCTGTTCGCTGTTACAGCACTCAACAAGCTCCGCGGTCAGCGGGTCTCGGTGGATGAGGCGATGGCAGGCATCGACGTGCAGTTGACCCGTCGCTCGGATCTGATACCGAACCTTGTCGAGACCGTCAAGGGCTACATGGGCCACGAGGCAAAGACCCTTGAGGCAGTGACCGCCGCCCGCTCAGCCACCCAGCAGGCGAACACGGTTGGGGAGAAGGCAGCGGCGGACGCCATGACCCGTCAGGCGCTGGCAAATGTGTTCGCTGTCGCCGAGGCGTATCCGGATCTCAAGGCGTCGACGAACTTCCAGCAACTCCAAGGGGAACTGACCCGCACAGAGGACCAACTCGCCTTCGCCCGCCAGTTCTATAACGACGCGTGTGCGACGCTCAACCGGACCATGGTGACGATTCCATGGTCGATGTTCGTGGGGATGTCCGGCGTGGAAAAGGGCGAATTCTACGACGCTCCAGAGGGCAACGAGGCACCCCCGCAGGTGTCGTTCGGCTGAGGCACCCCCGCAGGCTTCGTCCGGCTGAGGCACCCCCGCAGGCTTCGTCCGGCTGATCGGACCTATGCCGCTGATCGGGTGAACGCCTTCTGCAGCGCCTCGTTGGCATCGGCTGGCAACTCGGTCAGTGGCTCGGAGAGATCTCCAACCGTCGGGCCGAACTGCTCGGCGAGTGGTGCCAGAGCGTCGAGGTCGAATCCGTAGAGGTCTGCCGCGTTGCCTGCCAGCAGAGCGTGAACCGTTGCTGGGTCGATGTCAGCGAAGAGGGCACGCAGACTCTCGCGGGTGAATGGGTGAGTCCCCTCATCGTGCGGGTAGTCGCTTCCCCACATGATGCGGTCGACGCCCAGGATGTCGCGAACCGCGATGTCATCGGGGCCGGGCATGCTGACACCGAGCCACAGGTTCTGGCGTGCGTACTCGGTTGCGGACTTGGGCAGTATCGCATCCGAAGCGAAGCGAAGTTCGCCGATGGCCCCCGTTGCCCGAATCGCAGCGAGTGTCTCATCCAGTCGATCAAGCAGCGGCGGAAGCCATGCCGCCCCCGACTCGGTCATGACCATCTTCAGGTTCGGGTGACGTTCGAACACGCCCGAGAGCAACATGTGGATGAAAGGGCGCTGGGCGAAATAAGGAACCTCGACGAGATACAGCAGCATCGCTGCAGGGATGCGGCCGTAGTTGGGGACGCCGGTGCCGCCGTGGAAGTTGACCGGAAGACCCAGCTCCGCGAGTTCCGCCCACAGGGGTTCGTAGTCGGGGTGATAGAGCGGCTTCACCCAGGTCGCGTCCGGCGGCACATTGGGGAGCAGAACGCCTCCGCTCAGACCGTTCTCGGCTATCCAGCGGGCGTCCTCGATGGCGTCATCCACGTTGTTGATGAAAATCTGGCCGATGCCTGCCCTCTGCCTCGGGTAGCGGTTGCACCAGTCGACGAGCCACCGGTTGTGCGCCTGAATCCCTGCGCGGCGCAGCCGATACTCATCGGGCTTGGGTGGAGCGGCGAAGAGCACGAACGACGGAAAGAACGGCGGGACGGTGTTGGGAAAGACCACTTCGGCGACCACTCCGTCCTGTTCCTGTTGGGAGTTGCGCATCTTGTCGTCCCAGTTGCGCAGCTTGCGTGCGTCACCCAGGTCCTTGAACGGATTGCGGTACTCGCCACGCCATGCGTCGAACTCGTCTCGGAACTCGGGCGCCAGGAAGTCTCGGTACTGCTCATGGCTGCCGCCAGCATGACAGTCGGCGGAGATGATCGTGTAGTGGTCCTGTGCTGCGGACGGGATCCTGGCCATGTTGCCTCCCTGGCGTCGACGTGAGCAGTAGTGGCGCTCACCCAAGTACGGATGCTCGCGTTGTGGAGGGAGTTCACCCCGCGAACTACCCCACAGGCAGGTCTAGCAGATGGCTCGACAGAAGCCTGATCAGCAGTTGTCCTGAACCGGTCGCCCAGCGAATCGGTCGGCTAGGAAGTCCAGGTTCTCGTTGAGGCTGAAGAGCATCCCCAGGACGTGCTCCGCCAGAATGTGGCGACGCCAGGTGACATTCGCTCCGGCATCGCACCACTCGCGGCGAAGGGTCTTGGCCTGGGGGTAGGCGACCATCTGATCGAACCGGGCGTGTTGAAGGATGACTGGAGCGGCCGGGGCGATCGTCCCGATCCGATTCTCGTTCAGACGCTTGACCCACTGAGGATCATCGAGCGGGTTCTTCTCGCGGTCGTTGAGGAAGTCGACGAACCAAGAGTTGCCGACCTCTGCTAGTGCCGAGATGCCGTCGAACTGGGTGATGCACATGCTCTCGGCGCGGGAGATGAGGTTCTCGCCGCGTTCGTTCATGAACTCCGCCAGGTCGAGGTCGGGATACGCGGTGTCATAGCCGAGGGCGGCCATCAGCGCGAGGCCAATGAACGGGCCGCCGTCGAGAGCTTTGGCCACAGCCAGGAGGTCCGCAGGCACTCCGGCGGCCGCGGTTCCCCTTACGTCCAACTCAGGAGCGTAAGTCGCTTCGAGTTGAGCACCCCACGCCGCGGTCGTGCCGCCCTGGGAGTAGCCCATGAGTCCGACCGGTCCCTTTGGATCCAGTCCGGCCTCGGGGATCTGACTTGCTGCCCGGATGATGTCGAGCATCGCCGTGCCCTGCTCACGCCCTACCTCATAGGTGTGTAGGCCCGGTGTGCCGAGGCCGACCATATCGGTGACTGCCACCGCCCAGCCGCGCTCGAGCATCATCACGTATTCGGCGGCCTCGTAGTCCCAGCCCTGGGACATGGTCCACGAGGGGGCGCAGTCATCGGAGAGGCCCCGCGTGCCGACTCCCACGCTGACGATGGGGCGCGAGCCTTCGCCGATCCAGGGAGCCTTTGGTACCAGAACAGTTCCGGTTACAGCATTCGATTCACCAAGGACATTGGTCGACCGGTACATCACCTGATAGCTGTCGGCCGCCCCGTAGGGGATCTTGTTGATGATGTCGGTGGTGAACACCGATGGCCGGTATCGGATGAGTTCACCCGCCCCGGGTGCAGCCGTCAGAGGTGGACTGCTTGGCGCTTCTGGAGAGGGCTTGCCGGGTTCGGTGACAGGAGGGATGTTGAAGTCATCCGGCGGTGGTTGTGGCGAACACGAGCCGACAAGACCGATCGCTGCCACTACTGCCACACCTGCGGTAAACCTCAGGTGACGACTCCGTCCGCCCATGTGTTGTCCCCTCGTATCTGCTGCAGCCACATCTGGCCAACAGGTCTCGAAACGCTCTGCCTATTGGACGTGGCCATTACGCGATTGTCAAGCGCCCATGGGGTTTGGGTCCGGGTCAATGACTCCTGTCATAGATCGCGCCTGTTGGGATCTCGACTGTCGGTGGCGTCGCCTGTCAGTGCCGATCAGAGATAAGCGAGGCCGATCAGAGATAATCAAGCACGGCTGCCCAGCCGCCTTCCTTAGCCGACGGGATAGTTGCAGTGGCAAGCGCCCGGGCTGAACTGTGGCCGTCTGTTGGTGCCAGGGCAACCCTCGCCTCTTCGAGCAGTTCGATGTCGTTGGTCCCATCCCCAAGGGCGAGCACTCTGGTGCTGTCGATGTTCATGCGAGAGCAGAAGGCAACGACCCCATCCCATTTGGACTGATCGTTGGGCGCAACTGTGAAAGTGGCCATCCCCGGAAAGTCGATGGAGCGATCGAGGTGGGTCTCTGCCAATGACCCGATGGCCTTCTGAGCGGCAACCGCATCACCGTGTTCGACGCCGATGAGTGAGAACCCGAGGATGGGTTCCTCTGCGGTGACGCGCTCCAGATCATCGGTGGCCACATTGCCCTCCAGCACTTTCAGATGGCCAGGGTGGGTGGAGGGAGTCGTACTCACATAGGCCTCCAGTACGACGTCATCGACGTAGACGACAGGGTCGAGCCCCACCTCGCGGAACGCCCGGAGCACGAGTGCCGCCTCACCATCGGCATATGGGCTCACGTGAAACCGCTCGCCGGTGGCCAGGTCGACACCTAGTGCACCGTTGAGAACGATTGCGGGCGGGGCGAGTCCGAAAGCCGCAAGGGGTCGGCGGGTTGAGTTGAGCCGACGTCCTGTTGCTACGAGCAGTGGAATGTCGCGTGCCTCGAGTTCCTTGACGGCTCTGCGGACGTCATCGTCGAGGTGATCATCGGTGTGCCAGAACGTGCCGTCGAGGTCTGTGACGACGAGTTCCATGGGGGAGGTCATCGGGACCACCCTATGGCCGTGGCTCCGATGCAGCGCTGCGGTCAGATGCGACTCGTTCCAGAACCCTGCGGAACGCATCCGTCTCCTGCGCCCCCGAGATCCCGTAACGACCATCGAAGACGAAGAAGGGAACGCCGTGGATGTCTAGATCCCGTGCACGTTCCTCATCCGATCGAACGGCACCGATGAACTCATCGGAGACGAGCGAAACCCTTACCGTCTCGGCATCGAGTCCAACCTCGGTCGCCAAGGCGATCAGATCGTCCAGATGTCCGACGTGACGACCCTCGACGAAGTTCGCATGCAACAGGCGGTCGTTCATTTCGGACTGGAGCCCGAACTCCTTTGCCAGATGAAGGAGTTGATGGGCTCGAGAGGTATTTGTCGGAACCATGCTCGCTGGATCCAGTTCCAGCCCGACGTCGGCTCCCATCGACTCAAGCCGTTCCCATACAGCGTCGATCGAATGGTCGTCCATCCCCTTGCGACGTAGATACGTACGGGCGTCACCATCGAAGTCGAAGGGTGAGTCGGGAGAGAGCTCGAAGCTGTGGAACTCGACCTCCACGGGACCGTCGTATCCTGCGAGCGCCTGCTCGAAACGACGTTTGCCGATGTAACACCAGGGACACTGGACATCGGACCAGATATCGACCTTGATCGGCTCCGCTGCTGAGGCCCCATCGGATTGCTCGCTGCTCACCTTTGGGCAACACGTCGGGGCTCCAACTGATTCCACCGACCTCGGAACCTCGGCCCGACCACCCCATTGCGGCAGACTGGACATAAGTCGCCATCGGAGGCGTTCGACTGGGGATCGGGGAATCGTGAAAGCAGTGACAATCGTCGACGGTGAACTCGAATGGGCCGACCATCCCGACCCCGAACCGGGGCCTGGTGAGCTTCTCGTCGCGGTAAGGGCGGCGGGGATCAACGCCGGCGACAGGCTTCAACAGAAAGGCCTGTACCCCGCGCCTCTCGGGTCACCCGCCGACATCCCCGGGTTGGAGTTGGCAGGCGAGGTCGTCGCGGTTGGCTCGTCGGTCACAGCGTGGTCCGAGGGTGATCGTGTGATGGCCGTGGTCGGCGGCGGCGGACAGGCGGAGTTGGCAGTGGTTCACGAGCGTTGCGCCATTCGGGTTCCCGATGACCTTCCGTGGGACTCTGCGGGCGGGTTCGCCGAGGTGTTCACCACCGCGCATGACGCACTGTTCACTCAAGCCCAGTTAGGTCCGGGTGAGCGACTATGTGTTCACGGTGCTGCCGGAGGCGTGGGTGTGGCCGCTGTCCAACTGGGTGTTGCGGCTGGAGCGACGGTCACGGCGACGGTCAGAAACCATGACCTGTGGGATCGGGTGGGTGATCTGGGTGCCGCGGTTGTCGATCCCAGCGGCTTCATCGGAGTCGGGCCATTCGATGTGATTCTCGAACTGATCGGGGCCCCGAACATGGGCGAGAACCTGAAGGCGTTGGCGACAGGCGGAAGGATCTCTGTGATCGGCGTGGGCGCAGGAGCCAAGGCCGAGGTGAACCTTCTGGCACTCATGGGTCTGAGGGCCCGAATCCACGGCTCCACACTCCGTGCCCGACCTCTGGAGGCGAAGGCCGATGCCGCGCAGGCAGTGATCCGACATGTACTTCCCCTGCTTGAAGCCGGACGGGTGAGCGTGCCGGTTGAGAGGACCTACGCGATGTCCGACGCAGCCGACGCCTACGAGCGCTTCGGCGCAGGGTCGAAGTTCGGCAAGATCGTGTTGATCAACGGCGCAGCCACTTGAGGTCAGGTGGCCTTCGCCTGAAATCGTTCACGTTCTTACCCGAAGGGTGAGGTGGTACCCGCACGGGTTCCTGGCAACCGGGGTGACGCTTCCACAGGTGACCGTCGGCCGGGGTGATTAGATGGAGGTCGATGGTGTGGATCGCGATAGCCCTGATCGGGCTCGGTGTCGGCTTCCTCGGAGGTCTTTTCGGCAAGGGCGGATCCGCGGTCGCGACCCCGCTTCTCTTCGCCGTCGGGGTCCCAGCGATAGCGGCGGTCGCGTCACCTTTACCCGCAACCATCCCGAGCACCATCGTCGCCGCGCGTGCCTATCACAAGATGGGTTATATCCAGTGGCGCACGATCGCCCTCAGTCTGGTCATCGGAATTCCCTCCACGATCGTCGGCGCCCTCGCCACCAGATGGATCGGCGGTGCGGCGCTTGTGACGGTGACCGAGGTGATCATCATCGGAATCGGCGTTCGACTTGTTCTCTCACCATCTGATCCCGAGAGCGAGGACGAGGCCCCTGAGCCCGAGGTGTGGAGGCTCGTGGCAGTGGGCGGAACCGTCGGCTTTCTCGCGGGCCTTCTTGCCAACAGCGGTGGGTTCCTTCTTGCCCCGCTGTACCTTGCGGTCGCCCGTCTTCCGATCAAGGCGGCGCTGGGGGCAAGCCTCGCGGTCGCTGCGGTGCTGGCGGTCCCCGGAACGATCGTCCACGCTGCTCTGGGGCACATCGACTGGACTGTCACCGCGGTTATAGCCGCCACCTCGATCCCGGCATCCAAGGCCGGCGCGACCGTCGCGTTGAGAACTGCATCTGACCGACTGGAGCGCATATATGGGCTGGCGCTTGTTGCGCTCGGGGGAGGCCTTCTGTTGCTGGGCTGAGCCGGTGCCGCTGGTTCGAGCCCGGCCGGCCGATCCACAGTTGGACTGCGCGCAATTATGAGATTCGCAACTATTTGACTCGACGCGCTTTGAGCTGCCGAACGGACCGTTAGGCTTGCGGGTATTCAGGCGAAGCGATCGGAAGGATGAAACCCGTGGCGGCCCCACAGTTGGCGAACGGCTTTGCCTCAACCGAAGGAGATCCGGGGTTCGGGCCAGACCGATCAGGTTGTCGGGACCGGTTACAACGATCGACCCTCTCGCCGCTCGAGTGCCGACAATCTGAGCAGCTTCCATCGGGGCGCCACTCGACCGAACGCCGTCAAGTTGAGCGCCGTCAGGCCGACTTTGGGATGACCCGTCTGATTCGCAGCGTGGTCGGACTCCTGGCAGCGCTAGTCATCGTCACCGGCTGCCTCGATTCATCGCCGGGCGCGACGAAGTCGACCCAGGGTCAAGACGCCTCAGGTAGCTCACCTGGCGCGACCGAGACCTCATCTGTATCGGAACTGTCTCAAGGTTCGCCCACTACAGCGCCTGCCGTTGAGTCCACAACGCCTCCTCCGCCCGAGACTGCTGCCCCGACCACGGCCACCCCCGCCCCGGTTCCAGCGGGAGTGGCAGTCGAGTCGATCACCGACGGCGACACGATCCGGGTCGCTGGTGGTGTCAAGGTCCGCCTGATTGGGATTGACACACCTGAGCGTGGTCAGTGTGGTTACAGCGAGGCAGCGATGCACCTCGCATCGCTTATCCGCGGGCGCAACGTCGTGCTGGTTCCGGGTGCGCGAGATGACGCCGACAAATACGGGCGGTTGCTGCGATATGTCGAAGTGGAAGGCGTTGATCTCAATCTGGAGATGATTCGCTCAGGCCGAGCAATTGCGAGGTATGACTCTCGTGATGGTTATGGGCGCCACGCACGGCAGGACGACTACATCGCGGCCGATGCAGCGAGTCCGAGTACAAATTTCTGTGCCCAGGCACCGGCCACGACAGCAGCGCCTGGCCCAGCTCCGGCCCCACTCGCCAGTCCGACACCTGCTGCCCCGGCAGCCGGAGGTGGGACAGATCCTCGATTCGGCACATGCAAGGAGGCCAAGGCCAATGGCTTCGGGCCATATGTTCAGGGTGTGAATCCTGAGTATGGCTGGTATCGGGACGGAGATAGAGACGGAACCGTGTGTGAGTAGGTTCCCGTTTGGCGCTGAGCGCAGATATTGATGTTGCTGAGCACGGGAGATGACTGGGACATTTGCCACTAGCCCGTCCTACGCATATGAATAAGGTTCAGGGATGGCAGCAGTTGCGCGCGGGGGCAGGGCTTCGCGAATCGTCTCGTTCTCACTGGCGAGTCTGGCGATGGTCTCATTCGTTGCATCGTGCTCACCTCCACCGGAGCTTGTGCCGTTTCCGACGGTCGAAGAGTCGGTTGTTCAGCCAGCGGCACCTGACACGGTCGGCCCGCTACGGATGAGCGGAGCGAACCTTGTCGACGCAACGGGACGCGTCGTGCTCATCCACGGTATGAACTCGGTGCGCAAGGAAGCTCCTTTCTACCCCAACGGTGATAGTGGTTGGCTGAGCGACCTCGACCTTGAGTACCTCCGCAACGGTGGGTTCAACGGAATTCGGCTGGGCATCAGCGCCGCGGCGCTCATGCCGGACCCCGGTGTCGTCGATCAGGACTACCTCGACCGAGTGGTTGAGGTCATCGACAAGCTCTCCGCTGAAGGAATGTGGGTCCAACTCGACATGCATCAGGACGTCTTCCATCTGATGCCGGACTGGGCGACTCCACCTGATGCGGTAGACCTGTCCGACGAGATCCCCCCGCTCGTGAGCTTCGTCGGCTGGGCGGGTCAGTACATGAGCGATAAGTCGGTGCGACAGTGGAATTCATTCCTCGAAGGGGAACCCATCATTGACGGGCGAAGTGTCGCCTCCGTTCTAGGTGATGCTGCAGCGGCCCTTGCGTCTGCTGCCGCTGATCGTCCGAACGTGATCGGACTGGAACTCCTCAATGAACCCGTCGCAGGTGATTCCATCATCAGGTGTATTGCAGAAGGTTGTGCAGATCGGGACAGGCTTCTCTCTGACCGCTACGCCGAAATGATCGCGCCGATCCGGGTAGCTGCACCCGAGATGGCCATATGGATAGAACCCTTTGCTCCGACCGCCTATGCGAGTGGTCCAGAGATGCCGATGCC
>CAUJEC010000167.1 GCA_963169245.1 Actinomycetota bacterium | reverse complement strand
GCTTCGATCTTGGCCTCAAGTTCGGCCTGTTGTGCTCCGAGCTTTTCGTAGTCGGCCTCTGGGTCGCTCCATGACGCCATCAGAGCGTCGTACTCCGTCAACAGTCCTGAGACGGCAGCGACGCCGTCCATGATGTTTCCGATCACGTCCTTGTCGGGGTCGAGCTGAGGCTCCTGCTCCAGCATCCCGACGGTGAAGCCGGGCGTCAGCCTCGCTTCTCCGGTGAAATGGTCGTCGATGCCCGCCATGATCTTCAACAGGGTCGACTTTCCAGAGCCATTCGCTCCGATGACACCGATCTTCGCACCAGGGAAGAAGCTGAGGGAGATGTCCTTTAGGACGTCCCGGTCGGGCGGGACGAACTTGCTCACCTTGTGCATGGTGAAGATGTACTGCGCTGCCATGCCCTGATCGTATAGGTCGGTCGTAAGGGCCCTTAAACCGCGGTGCTACCTCCGTAGTTCACCGTTGTGGCATGAGCTGATGAACGAGTTGGTCCCGGGCACGCTGCACCCAGGACCAACTCGAAAAATCAAGTGCAGCGTTGAGCTACTTCTTCTTTGCTGGGGCCTTCTTGGCTGGTGCTGCCTTCTTGGCTGGGGCCTTCTTGGCTGGGGCCTTCTTGGCTGGTGCTGCCTTCTTGGCTGGTGCTGCCTTCTTGGCTGGGGCCTTCTTGGCCGGAGCCTTCTTAGCTGGTGCCGCTTTCTTGGCCGGAGCCTTCTTAGCTGGTGCCGCTTTCTTGGCCGGAGCCTTCTTAGCTGGCGTTGCTTTCTTTGCTGGTGCTTTCTTGGCTGTTGCCACTGTTGCCTCCTCGGCATCCCCCTGTGTCAGGAGGGGTTGGTCGACGGCCGATGAACCTGACCTCGACGACGTACGCGCCGACGAGATTTCGGACTCACCTGCCTGTTGGACCCCGACCGAGATGAGGTCGGGTAGCGCAAGGTCAACTCCACGACGTGGAGTATCGAAACCTTGCACGACAAAGGAGCGATTCTCTCCAACCTTGAGCACCTCACGAGGGCTCTTGGGTGGGGGGTCGCCCATCGACTTGAGAGAGATGTAGCAGCGAGCGCCGTCAGAAAGCACGTAGGCGCCATGAGATGAGAACTCGACAACCTCGCCCTCGACCTGGTTGCCGACGGCGTGATCGGTTACGAACGCCAGGAAGACAGCCGGAGTGTTGTGAGTGTCACCCTTCTTCGCTCTCGATCCACTGGCCTGTGGCTTAGAGGCCGCTGTCGGCGACGCAACTGGAATTGTGTCACCGATCTTCGGTCTGCTCGCACCGGCGACGGCCTTGCGAGGTGTTGTTGTCTTAGCAACGGCTGCCTTCGGCGCATTTGACTTGGGTGCAACGTCTTTGGACGCTGATGGCTTGGCCGCGGATGTCTTTGATCTCGAAACCTTCGCTGCAGCCGATCCCGTCGCGGAGCCAGCCTTGGACGACCCGCCCTTGGCTCGTGACGACTTTGTCTCCGTCCCTGTTGACGACTTGTGTTTCCGGGCGGCAGAGGCCTTGCTCCTATGCGAGGCAGGCCCTCTGACAGGGAGCCTCGTCACAAACACCCAACCGATGCCCGGTACTGGCTTGCCTCCCCAGAGTCGGCCTTCGTCGAAGAGCCATTCGTGATCTGCGTGGAACTCCTGGAACGAATCATTGGAGAGGACCGCTCCACCGGAACGGTCGGCAATCTCCAGTACGAAGGCATCCCCCCTGCCGATGGCACCAGCCGGGGGAGTGAGCATCTCGCCGGCCACGATCGCCTCTTCGTACATCTCCCGCTCCGATGGATCGATCCGGTGAGCAAAGGTTGCGTCGACAATGACGATGACGTTGTCGTAATCGTATTCGGACGTGAACGTGCGCACAGCCTCGTCGAGCTGCGCGAGCGAGGGCACTGTTCGTCCCTCGGTAGCAATATTGGATCCGTCAACGACGAGGTGTGAATCGGGCATTTCGAATGTCAAGTGAAGCAGGAAAACTGACCGAAGCGGTGCAATTGATCGCAGTTTCATCTACATGATGTAAAAACAGTTGCAAAATGAAAGAATACATCGACTGATGATCTGGCTCCGTTAGGCTTGTGACGGTGATCTCAGCAGTGTTCTTCGACTTCGGCGGCGTGATTCTCTCAAGCCCCTTCGAAGCCTTTGAGCGCTATGAGCGACGAATCGGAATCGACGTCGGTACGATCCGTTCGATCAACGCATCCAATCCCGATGACAACGCCTGGGCAAGGTTGGAGCGTGGAGAGACCGACGTGGCCACCTTCGTTGGTGAATTCGAGACAGAGGCATCGGCCCTAGGAATCGAGTTGGACGGCACAGAGGTGATCGGATGCCTTCAGGGCGAAGTGAGACCAGAGATGATCACAGCATTGGCGAAATGCAGGAAACACTTCGCTACAGCTCTGCTCACGAACAACTTCGTGTCCGGAAATCCCGAGTGGGCGAGCGGGGGGACCTTCGGTGAGATCCTCGGGTATTTCGATGCAGTGATTGAGTCGTCGGTGGTTGGGTGCCGCAAGCCCGAACCGGATTTCTACCGGGTGGCTCTCGAGCGAGTTGGCGTCTCACCAGATCAGGTCGTATTTCTCGACGACCTTGGAATCAACCTGCGACCTGCGCGTGAGATGGGCATGACGACCATCAAGGTTTGCGACCCCTTCGAAGCGATCGCAGAACTGGAGCGGGTGACAGGTATTTCGATCCTGTCACCCGATTGATCTCAAACGCTGGTTGGTTCCAGCCACTTGCCCTCCAGATCAGCGGAAGATGGTCTTCTTGGGCTGAAGCGGCGAGAGTGCCGCAACAAGAATCAAGTCCTGCTCCTGAGCGTGGATCTTGTGGCTACCCGTAGCTGGGCTTGCCTCGTCTGGGCGGCTGATCCGCCTGATGGTCAGATTTGAGCCGTGCGTCTCGTAGAGGCGGCCCTTGATGGAGTTCCAGGCGCCCATGTTCTCGGGCTCCTCCTGCAGCCAGATCAGTTCGGAGAGCTGCGGGAACTGTGAGATGTACTCGGCGATCGCGGCATAGGGCCACGGGTAGAGTTGTTCAACCCGGGCCACGGCGATGTTCTCCTTCATCTCGTCGCGCAGAGTCGCCACCTCATGGCCAATCTTTCCTGCGGTGAGGACCAGTCGCTTGACCGTGGAAGGATCGATATCCTGTGACCGATCGGGTATCAGCTCCAAGAAGTTGCCCTCGGTGAGACGCTCCACTGGTGATCTCCAACGCTTGTCCCGCAGTCCGGACTTGGGCGTGATGACGATGAGCGGATTGCGTTCCTCGAGCATCACCTGACGGCGAAGCAGGTGGAAGAACTGTGCTGCGTTGGTGGGCACACAGATCTGGATATTGTCCTCGGCGCAGAGCGTGAGGAACCGCTCGAGCCGGGCAGAGGAATGCTCGGGGCCCTGTCCTTCGTAACCGTGGGGGAGGAGGAGCACCAGGCCGGACCGCTGCTTCCACTTGTCCTCAGCGGCAACGATGTACTGGTCGATGATGATCTGCGCACCGTTGGCGAAGTCGCCGAACTGTGCCTCCCACATGACGAGGGCATCAGGGTTCTGAACCGAATACCCGTACTCGAACCCGAGAGCGGCGTATTCACTGAGCAGCGAGTCGTAGATCCACATCTGCGCATTGTTCTTGCGCGGCATGCGAATCAGCGGCGTGTACTCTGCTCCGGTGTGGTAGTCGAAGAGAGTCGAGTGTCGATGCGAGAACGTGCCACGTCGAGAGTCCTGGCCGGCGAGTCGGAACGACTTGCCATCCTTGAGGAGGCTTCCAAATGCGAGCGCCTCGGCGAGTGCCCAGTCGACTGTGCCGCCGGCGAGCATCGCATCACGCGTCTGGAACTGCTTTGCGAGTTTGGGGTGAACGGTGAAGTCCTCGGGAACTGTGCTGAGCACGCCATAGATGGAGTTGATGTCTTCCATCGAGATACCCGTCTCGATGTGGGGTAGAACCCCCTCGAGCGGCGGATGCGGAGCGGCGACATGTTCTTTTTCAGGTGCCGACTGTCGGGTCTCGTCAAGAGCCTGCTGCAGACGGCCATGGAAGTTCTGCAGTGCCACCTCCGCTTCTTCGAGGCTGAAGTCGCCACGCCGGACAAGCGTCTCGACGTATTGCATGCGGACGTTACGAAGTGCCTCGATCCGCTGGTACATGAGGGGCTGGGTGTAACTGGGGTCATCCCCCTCGTTGTGACCGTGGCGTCGGTAACACACCATGTCGATGACGACGTCCTTGTGGAACTTCTGGCGATACTCGAACGCGAGTCGAGCCACGCGGACACATGCTTCGGGGTCATCCCCGTTGACATGGAAGATCGGGGCCTGGACGGTCTTTGCGACATCGGTGGAGTAGTCGGATGAGCGCGCGGACTCCGGGGGGGTCGTGAAGCCGAGCTGATTGTTGACCACCACGTGGATGGTTCCGCCGACTCGGTAACCCTTGATGACCGAGAGATTGAGAGTCTCGGCCACAACCCCCTGCCCGGCGAAGGCGGCGTCGCCGTGCATCAGGATCGGCAGAACCGGGAAGGCGCGGGTCTGGTCCTGGGGGATGGCGTCCATGCGGGCTCTGGCCATTCCCTCGACGACCGGGTTGACCGCCTCGAGGTGAGACGGGTTGGCCGCCAGGGTCAGTGGCAGGCGACCGCCGGAGCGGGACTCGTAGGTGCCACGTTGTCCCAGGTGGTATTTGACGTCACCGGAGCCCTGAATCGAGTCGGGGTCGACATGGCCCTCGAACTCGCGGAACAACTTGGCATACGACTTGCCCACGATGTTCACCAGCACGTTGAGTCGGCCGCGGTGAGGCATGCCGATATAGGCCGAGTCGAGATCGGCATCGGCCGCTGCCTCAAGGATCGCGTCGAGAATCGGGATGAGTGACTCTCCGCCTTCGAGTCCGAAACGCTTCGCTCCTACGTACTTGGTCGCCAGGAACTTCTCGAGCGCCTCGGCTGCGTTCAACTTGTCGAGGATGTGTTGCTGGTCGTCCACCGGCAGCTTGGTGCTGGCGCCCTCGACCTGTTCCTGGATCCAGCGCTTCTCACTGGGGTCCTGGATGTGCATGAACTCGATGCCTATTGTGCGGCAATAAGCGTCGCGAAGCACATGGAGTATGTCACCCAGAGGCATCTTCGACACCCCGCCGACTGGAGCATAGATCCCGGTGACACCACCGGTCAGGAACTCGCGATCGAGGTCCCAGATGGTCAGCCCATAGGTCGCCGGATCCAACTCCGGGTGCATCTCGGGCTGTTTGGCTGACAGCGGATCGAGGTCTGCGATGAGGTGTCCGCGAACTCGGTACATGTTGATGAGCGTCGCAACCTGCATCTGCTTACGAAGCTGGGTATCGCCACCGTCGGCCGAGTCGGGCGGGTTCACGTCCTGTCGCCAGAGGACCGCCTCGTATGGAACGCCGATCGACTTGAAGATCTCCTCGTAGAAGTCACCGTCGCCCATCAACAACTCGGCGACCTTCTTGAGCATCAGACCTGACTCGGCGCCCTGAATGATCCGGTGGTCATAGGTCGACGAGATCGTCATCACCTTGGACAGGCCTAGCTTGGCGATGGCAGCGGGATCGGCTCCAGCGAAACCGGTCGGGTAGTCCATCGACCCGACGCCGATGATGGCACCCTGGGATGGCATCAGACGCGGAACGCTTCTCTCGGTGCCGATGGTTCCCGGGTTGGTTAGGGTGATCGTCGTCCCGGCGAAATCCTCGACGGCGAGCTTGTTGGTCTTCGCCTTGCGGACCAGGTCGTCATATGCGGCCTTGAACTCTGAGAAGTCCATGGACTCGGCGTTCTTGATGCAAGGAACCAGAAGTGACCGGGTGCCGTCACGCTTCTCCAAGTCGATGGCGATTCCGAGTCCGACATGGTCATTGCGGATGAGAAGCGGCTTGCCATCGGCGTCGGTGGTGAAAGCGTTGTTCATGTTCGGGACGTGATCCGCGACAGCGCGAACTATTGCGTACCCGATGACGTGGGTGAAGCTGATCTTCCCACCCGACGTTCGGCCTAGGTAGCCGTTGATGACCCTGCGATTGATCTCGAGCAGTTTGGCGGGGACCTCTCGGTAGGAGGTTGCCGTCGGGATCTCGAGGCTGGCCTCCATGTTGGTGACGATTCGTGATGCAGCGCCCCTGATCGGTTCGCCGGTTGGTTCAACGGGCGCGGACGAGCCGTTACCCGATGGAGTCGACGCTACCTTGGGTGTCGACGCTGCCTTGGGTGTCGCGGCTGCAGGTGCTGCGGCGGCCGGTTTGGTCGCAACGGCAGCGCTTGTCGCCGAGGATGGGCTGCTCCCAGAGGATGCCGGTGCAGGCGTGGCCTGAGCCAAGGTGATCTGTGGGGTCGCTCCGGTGACCGATGCCGCTGCTGCCGCAGTCGCTGTGTCGACATTCGTGGTTGTGACTCCGGCCGTTCCGGTGTTGACCCCGCCGGTGGCTGATCGCTTGTAACCGGCGAAGAACTCCCTCCAGGTGTCATTCACAGACTGGGGGTCGGCTACGTACTTCTCGTACATCTCCTCGACCAGCCAGGCGTTCGGTCCAAGAGTTTCGGGGGCATGCTCATCGGCCACGCTCTCAGCCTATCCGGGCGGGGTGAGCTAGCGGGTCACGCAAGCGTGCAGGATCCAGGCGCTCCACGGCACTGCTCGTCAGCCGCCTAGATTTCTACACGTGTTGATTTCGACCTGGAACGTGAACTCGCTCAACGCCCGAATGCCCCGGGTGCTCGAGTGGCTCGAGGGAGTTCAGCCGGATGTCCTGTGTCTGCAGGAGACCAAGATGACCGACGTCCAGTTTCCCGGTCTCGACTTCGCCCGCCTGGGCTACGACTCGGTCCATTTCGGACAGGGTCGCTGGAACGGTGTCGCGATCCTCTCGAAGGTTGGACTTGAGGCTGCGCACTACGGCTTCGACGATGGAGAGGAACCCGATCCGGATTCCCGAATCGTCTGGGCAACCTGTGGAGGAGTGCGAGTCGCAAGCGTCTATGTCCCAAATGGCCGGGAACTGACCAACGACCACTATCAGTACAAGCTCTCATGGCTCGCTCGATTGCGGAATCATCTGGACCGTCATCACACTCCAGATGAGGACCTTGTGATCCTTGGAGACTGGAACGTGGCACCGACCGACATCGACATCTGGAACCCGAAGGCGTTCGAGGGGATGACACACGTCAGCAAGCCCGAACGGGATGCGATCGATCGCATTGTCGACTGGGGACTCGTCGACACTCTCCGACAGCGGTACCCGATCCCGGGAATCTACAGCTTCTGGGATTACCGCAATGGAGACTTCCACAAGCGTCGAGGCATGCGAATCGACTACCTACTGTCGTCCACCTCACTTGCGGCCAAGTCGAAAGCGGACCTGGTTGACCGCAACGCCCGAAAGGGCACCAAGCCATCGGACCATGCTCCGGTGCTCGGACTCTTCGACGTGTGAGAACCTTCAATGGCCCGTATCCACATAGCGACAGCGGATCTTCAGGTGAGGACAGATGAGTAGTCAACAAGATGTCGAGCGCGACGAGCCGGTGATCCCATTCGTAGCTCCGAACAGGAGCCCACGCGTCGAGGGGATCGGCCTCATGGATGTGACCCCCGAGAGGGCAGCCGCACGCCGACTAGCGGCTGGGCTGCGTGAGATGATCGATCTGTTGTCCCGCACCACTGCGAGTGCCGAGGAACTCAATCGGGCTGCGGACGCTGCGGAATCCTTCGGTGAACTGCTGCGAGAGTTGCCAGCCGGGTTGACATACAAGGGGTTTGCCGAGGCGGCCACCGCTGGGGGAGAGCTCGAGGGTGTGAAACCGGGTGATGATCGCTGGAACACCTTCTTTGATCACAGCCCTTTCATCGGGCTCGCCAATCCGCTGTCGCCTCCGCTGTTCATGGAGTACGTCGAGGATCGTGTTGAGGCGACCGTCACGTTCAGTTCTGCCTATGAAGGTCCGCCCGGCTGTGTGCACGGCGGCTATGTCGCCGGGGCGTTCGACGAATTGCTAGGGGCTACACAGGCCTTGTCCGGCGCGCAGGGCATGACCGCCCACTTAGGCGTCGACTATCGACGTCCGACGCCCCTGGAGCGGGAGTTGCAACTCACCGGGTGGTTCGACCGTCGGGAAGGTCGGAAGATCTACGCACGGGGAGAGATCCGATGCGACGGTGTTCTGACTGCGGAGGCGCAGGGTCTGTTCATTGCGATCGAACCCGGTCATTTCAAGGCGCTGCTCGACGAACGGGACAAGTTGTCCTAGTTCCCAGTGTCCCGCGTCAGATGTTCGTTAGTTATTTCTTGAGGCTGTCAAGGATCTCTTCGGCGGTCTAGTGCCAGACGAACGGTTTGGGGTTGTTGTTCCAGGCGGCGATCCCCTCGGTCAACCAACTCGTCACCCGCGGCGGCTCCGGCACAGGCTGGGCCGAGTATGGATGACAAGCTCGCCTAGCTGGCCGAACTCGGTGCGTTGTACGACCCGGGGATCCTGTCCGATGTCATGGTGAAACCGATCGGCCATATCGGCTTACTTCCTCGCTCACGCGAGACCGGCAGCAGGTTCGTAAGTGCTCATCGCTGGCACTTGCTCGGAGCCACCTGTTATCGAAGTTCGTTCGAAGCGATGTCAGATCGCGAATAGTTCTGGACAGCAGCAGTTCGCCTCCTCCTGGTACCGGTGCGCCTACTCGAAGGTCTCGTCACTTCCCATGTGCCTAGAAGGCTCCATTGCGTCATGTAGCACTCGGCCCAGCAGGACGTGTTGATCGACGACTCGGTAGATCAGGAAATGGCGCGGTCTTTGAACCTCACTGCTGGATCGACTTCGGCTGAGACGTAGGTGCCAGGTCATAGCCGCTGGTCCTAACTCGGGGCGTGAAATGCTTCCCACTCGCTCGGGATCCTCTGCAACGTCGAAAATTGCGGCGGTGACCAACGCGAGGTATCTCTGGGCGGCTTCGTCCCCGAAGTTGTTGGCGGTCCAGCGAAGGATTTCGTTGATGTCTGACTGGGCGCTCTCGGTAATTCGAATCTGCACATCATGCCCGGGTTATTCGGGGCCCGAATCGGAGCTGGGCGATGCCCTTAGCCAGTTGGTCTTCGTCCAAGTCGATGTAGCGGCTCCCAGATTCGTCGTCCCAGCCTTGTTGGGCCAACGCTCGAAGAAGATCCAGCTTTTCACGATCGAAATTACGACGAGCCTCGATCAGGCGAAGTCCCTCGCGTAGGACTTCGCTCGCGTTCTGATACTCGCCGGTTGACACCAGTTCCTCGACGAGACGTTGTTGGCGATCGGTGAGGACCACGTTTCGGGTGGGCATCGTTACAGTTCCTCCGCTAGTCCTGTTGGCAGCTTATGCCATTGCTGCTTCCGTCAGCGTTGACGCCGATGATGGCACCCTGGGATGGCATGTATTCCGAGTGCCTGGGCAGCCGGTCAGTCGGCCGCCGCGATCAGGGCGAGTAGCTCCTCGGAGTAACGATGTGCTTTGACCGGGCCGATGCCGCTTACAGAGAGGATCTCATCTGTCGAACTCGGACGTCTGGAAGCCAGTTCAATGAGCGTCTCGTCGTTGAAGACGACGAAGGCGGGAACATCTGCTGCGTCGGCCTGGGCTTTGCGCCATATCCTGAGTTCCTCGAAGAGGGCGCGGTCAGGCCCGAGGGCGGCTATTCGGTCCTTCTTTGAAGCCGAATCACCACCCTTGATTCGATGTCCACCATCCGCAGTGTTCTGACGTTGCGAGGTGCCACGCTTCGAAGCACCTTTCGCTGCCTGTCGAGCTGCTCGCGCTCTGGCCACGCCAGCCTGGCCACTCAGCGCAGGGGCTGTCAGTTGTGTCGTGTTCAGAATCGTCTCCACCCATGGGGAGGGCTTTCGCTTGACCGACCTGGATCCGAACTCACGGCTCTGGGCCCAGTTGCAGATGAGTTCCTCGCGGGCGCGAGTCATGGCCACGTAGAGGAGCCTGCGTTCCTCCGCAATTGCGGCCGGCAGTTCTTTGGCGTGATGGATGGGCACGTACCCCTCTTCGAGCCCAGCGAGGTGAACCACTGGCCACTCAAGTCCCTTGGCGGCGTGGAAGCTCATGACCTCCACTACATCGCCCGCCGCGCGGTCATCACCCTGGAGCGTTGACCGTAGCCACGAGTTGAATCCGGTGATTCCACCAGTCGGGTCCAGAACGAGGTATTCGCGCCCGAGTCTGATGAGTTCCAAGAGGTTCGCCACTCGCTCATCGGTCATGGAGACGTCGGCGTCAGATGGGTTCGATGTCGAAGCAGGTTCGTCCGGATGCCTCGGAGGATCCAATCCCTCCGAGGACTCTGGGTCGGTGCGGGCCGCCTGGCTTTGTTGGCGAGCGAAGTATCCTGGTGCGCGCTGACGTAGAGAGTCCTCGACATCGGCCAGTCCGACGTCCAACGACGTGGCCTGCCGCAGGACCGTGAGAGCGTCGCGGATCTCTGGCTGTGTCAGGAGACTCGCTGCCCCGCGGATGGTGTGAGGAATGCCGTTCCTTTTGAACTCCTCGACTATCTGCAGAGCTTGGGCATTGGTGCGAACAAGGACGGCCTGTCGCGACCACCCCTTCCCCTGCGAGTGACGGTCCCGCACCTCGCGGGCGATCGATCGCGACTCCTCGGTGGCATTGTCGTGGCTGATGACTGCCGGGACCGGTCCGTCGCGCTGTTCGGATCGGAGCCGGATCAAGGTCTTGCCACCCCCCTCGGCGAGTACAGCATTTGCCACCGCAAGTATTTGAGGGGTTGAACGGTAGTTGCGGTCGAGGACGATGGTGTGTGCGCCAGGGAAGTAGCTCTCGAAATCGACCATGTATCGCGCATCTGCACCGTTCCATGCGTAGATCGCCTGGTTCGGGTCGCCGACTGCACACAGATCCGACTCCGGTCCAAGCCATGCCTTGACCAGCCTGAACTGCAGAGGGTTGACGTCTTGGAACTCGTCTATGAACAAGTGTCGGAAGCGCCATTGTTGAGCGGCCGCGTATACGGGGTCGGCCTCCAGATCGCGCACGGCGAGTCGAAGCAGATCATCGAAATCGACCAGTCGCTTGCGGAGTTTCTCCTTCAGGAATCGCTCGTAGATCGATGCGATAGCACCGGAATCAAGCGCGGTTGAACGGCCGGCCCGCTGCGCTTCACGCTCATAGTCCTCTGGGGAGACCATTCTGGCGACCGCCCATTCGATCTCGCCCACGACATCTATTGCATATGGGCGCTGTTTGGCGCTCATGAGGCGACTGACGAAGCTGACCTTGCGATCGAGAAGTTCTGGTGGACGCACACCGCGTTCCTCCCAGCGCTGTCGAAGCTGGGCATAGGCGATTGAGTGGAACGTGCCAGAGGTGACCCCGTCACGCAGTCCGAGGCTAGCGAGTCGTGAGCGAAGCTCGGTTGCGGCCTTGCGTGTGAATGTGACCGCCAGGGTACGCGAGGGGTCGAGTGCGTTGTTCCGGGCTCGGTAAGCGATCCGGTGAGTGAGCACTCGGGTCTTGCCGGAACCCGCGCCTGCGAGAACACGCAGAGGGGATGCGTCGGTGGTGACAGCCTGAAACTGCGCCTCGTTGAGCAACCGAATTAGGGGGTCGGACTGCCGACCGCCTTCGTGGTCCTCAGGTTGGCTTGAGTTCACATCGAGTTCCAAGAGCGATCCGGGCACACGGGCGAACCTATCAGGGGAGTGTGACACCTTGACCGGGGACCAGTCCTCGGACGTGGTGTCCTCGGACGTGGTGTGATCGGACGGAACCCGACCGGCCCGCCGAGACCAGCCGAGGCGTCAGGCGGCGCTGCTAAGCGTTCGCCGCCTCTGCCTCAGCTACTGCGGCGCGAACCTGATCCATGTCCAGGCCACGGGCCTGACCCAAGATGTCCTCAAGAGCGTCCTCTGGCAGTGCGCCGGACTGACGGAACACCAGGATCCCATCGCGGAAGATCATCAGCGTCGGGATCGACTGGATCTGAGCCGCTGCGGAGAGATCCATCTCTGCTTCCGTGTCGACCTTGGCGAAGACGATGTCGGGGTGGCGACTCGACACCGACTCGTAGACCGGGGCGAAGGCCATGCAGGGACCACACCACGACGCCCACCAGTCGACGATCACTATTCCATCGCCCGCGATCGTTGATTCGAAGCTGTCCTGAGTGAGTTCAACAGTGCTCATGGTGACCCAAACTCACTTCGCATCGCAGCTATTCCCGCTGCGACTCGGGACTGACGACTGGTCCATGCCACTGTGCGGATATGGCCATATCCAGCTGTGTGGGCCGTCTACTGTTCACCTGTGGCATTCAAGACCTCTGAGCTCCATTCAAGCGAACAGATCGTTCTCGACATGCATCCGCATCCGATCGTCCTGTTCAAGAGCGTCCTGGCGCTGGTCGTGTCGGTGCTGTTCGGACTCTGGGTCGTGTTCTGGTGGCAGCCCGAGGGCAACGCGTGGGCGGTATTCAAGGTCGTGGTCGCCGTGTTGATCGTCGGTGCGCTCATCTACTTTCTCGTCGAGTGGGTCAACTTCATGTCGGAGCAGTTCGTTGTAACCACAGATCGATGCATCTTCAGACAGGGGATTCTCAAGAGGTCGGGAGTTGAGATCCCACTTGAACGAATAAACACGGTTTTCTTCGAGCAGAACGTCTTAGAGCGGATGGTCGGATGCGGAAGCCTCGCGCTCGAGTCAGCCGGTGAGCGCGGAACCGAGAAGTTCTCTCACGTTCGGAATCCGGTGAAGGTCCAGAACGCGATCTACCAGCAGATCGAGGAGAACGAGAACCGGAAATTCGATCGGATCAGCGCGAATGCAGCAGCTGCTGTAACCAGCACCGCTTCAACGGCCGATGAGATAGCGAAGCTGGCCTCACTGCTGGAACAAGGTCATATCACCCAAGCTGAGTTCGATACCCAGAAGGCCACCCTGTTGCGAGGCGAGCGCTGAGGCTGACACTGGCTCAGAGGATTTCCAGCCTCGCCGCCCCTGAGGGAGACACACGCCATCCGTCCAACTCGACTTGAGGTTCGGCGAGCGCCACCAGGCAGCCACCGAAACCCGCCCCGGTGAGCCGTGCTCCGTGAACTCCTGGAGTGGACATGAGATCGTCGACGCGGTTGTCGAGGTCCGCGGTGGACACCTCGAAATCCACTCGCAGCGACTCGTGGCTCGACAGCATCAGATGCCCGCATTCGGCGATGTCCTCCGCGCGCATGGCATCGCCGAAGTCCCTCACCCTGGCGCATTCGGACATGACGTGACGGGCTCGGGCCCTGAGCGTCGGATCCACTATTGACTCCACCAGAGCAGGATCGGCTGCGGGGAGCGGCCCTATCAGTTCCTGTGCCTTCTCACATTCGGCCCGCCGGGACGCGTAGTCGGAGTTCTCGAGTTTGCGTCGTTGGTTGGAATCGATCACCCAGAACTGGAACGACTCCGGTAGCGGCACCGACTCGGTCTCCAGTGTGGTGAAGTCGATGAGTAGCCCATGGCCCGGCTCCGAACCGATGATCGCCATCTGATCCATCAGGCCACTCGGGACGCCGCTGGCGAGGTGCTCTGCAGCCTGGCAGAGACGGGCGAGATCGAGGGTTGTTCCGTTGGCTCCGAGTATCAAGGCCGTGGCCACCTCGAGTGCTGCGCTTGATGACAGGCCTGCGCCAACCGGCAGGTCGGAGGTGATCTTGCCCTCCACTCCCAGTGGTGCCCCCAGGAGTTGGGCGACCGCCGCCACATATCGCCCCCATTTCGGTGTGACACTGGCTGCGTCGAGAACCGGCAGGGTCATCTCCAGCGGCTCCGGTTGGCTGTCGGAATGAAGCAGTATCCGGCCTGGGAGTTGACGGGCTTCTATGACTGTTGACATCGGAACCGTCATGGGCATTGCGAGCCCACCCATGTAGTCGGTGTGATCGCCGATCAGGTTCACTCGTCCCGGAGCCGTCGCTCGCAGAACTGGTTGGTAATCGTCTCTGGGTTTCACAGCGCTCCGGGTTGTGTTCGAAGGTCTCTCGCCGCTCGTTCGGGCTCGACAGGATTGAAATAGACCTCGGCGCCCAGTTCGGCCGCTGCGACGAATCTGGTGACTCCGCCGGCCCTTCGCAGCGGGACGATGTGGAAGTGGAGTCTGGCCGATGGCCACGCCTTTCCATCCGTCGGAGTCTGATGGATCCAGAGCATGTACGGAGTCGGTTCGTCGAAGAACTGATCCAGCCGAGCGAGCACGTCCACGAGCACCGATGCCAGACCGACACGATCCAGGTCCATATCGGTCAGGGAACCGATGTCGCCACGGTTACCGATACGCATCTCATATGGGTAGGTCGCTGCATCGGGAATCCATGCCACCCAGTCGCCCACAGCGCTCACCACTCGAGGATCATCGGTTGGGGGCAGATCGAGACTGCCATGGTCGAGCTCGTTGCTTACCGCCGGCGGAACGTCAGCGAAGGCATAGATCTGTCCGTGTGGATGAGCGATCGTCGCCCCAACCTCGGGCCCACGGTTCTCGAAGATGAGGACGTAGTCGACGTCATCACGACTGCCGAGTTCGCGAGTGCGTTCGGCCCACAGATCGATCACCCGGCAGGCACCATCCACCCCGAGCGACCAGAACGAGGCGTGATGTTCTGGGCTGTAGAGAACGACCTCGCAGCGGGCATCTCCAAGAGCCGGCCAGCGATTCGTGAACCAGCGGGTCTCATACGGCTCCGGGGCCTCGAGGCCACCGGGACAGAACGGGCAACCCCGGTCGGGGAGATTGGGGCGACTCTGACGAGAAGCAACGACGACTGTCTCGCGACCGGTCAGGGGATCGGTGACGAACCTTGGCTGACTGACATTTGAATCCTCGGAGGCGGGCGTCATCGGTTCTGGTAGGTCTTCGTCAATCTGAATTGGCATGTCCTGAGACGGGTGGCACCTGACGGTGGGATGGCAGGGCCCGTCGACACCGTACTATGTGGCACACATCGGGCCGAAGGTCACGACAACGCGAAAAGGGGATCACGAGTGGGACCGCTTACAGGATTCAAGGTCATTGAGATCGCAGGCATCGGGCCCGCCCCGTTCACAGCGATGATGCTCTCTGACATGGGGGCAGACGTCATACGTGTCGATCGCTCAGCATCTGTGTTCGGCGGCGACCCGGCAGCCCCGCCACTGGAATTGTTCAATCGCGGGCGTCGCTCGATCGGTCTCGATCTGAAGTCACCCGAGGGTGTAGAGGTTCTCCTCGAGCTTGTCGAGGGCGCCGACGCTCTCATCGAGGGCTTCCGGCCTGGAGTCGCCGAGCGTCTGGGCTTCGGCCCCGAGGTGTGCCTTGAGCGCAATCCGAAGCTGGTGTTCGGTCGGATGACCGGTTGGGGCCAGGATGGGCCCTACGCGCTGACAGCCGGACATGACATCAACTACATCGCTCTTGCCGGTGTACTCGCGCACTTGGGTAGAGAGGGCGAGAAGCCGACGCCGCCTATCAATCTGGTCGGTGATTTCGGTGGTGGAGGAATGCTTCTTGCATTCGGGACGGTCTGCGCGCTCCTTGAGGCAACCAAGTCCGGTAAGGGACAGGTCGTTGATGCCGCAATGGTCGATGGCTCGGCAACCCTGATGACCATGATGTGGGCGTTCAAGTCGCTCGGATTCTGGAACAACGAGCGTGGGACCAACCTCTTGGACACAGCAGCGCATTTCTATGACACATACGAATGTGCAGATGGACAGTTCGTGTCCATCGGAGCAATCGAGCCTCAATTTTACGCCGAACTGCTCAAGTGCACTGACCTCGAGGCGTCCTACAGCGCGGACAGCATGGACCTGCCAAACCAGATGGATCGCACTGCATGGCCAGAGATGAAGGACCGTCTGGCGGGGATCTTCAGGACCAAGAGTCGTGATGAGTGGTGCGAGATCATGGAGGGAACCGACATCTGCTTCGCGCCAGTGCTCACCATGGACGAAGCTGCCAAGCATCCCCACAACGTGTCACGTGGGACCTTCACAGAGGTTGCGGGTATCACCCAGCCTGCCCCTGCGCCGCGCTTCGATCGCACCCCTGGTGAGATCCAACGTCCACCGTCTCATGCCGGTCAACACACAGATGAGATCCTGGGGGAGTGGCTCGGAGCTGACGCCGAGCGCATCGTTGGGCTTCGCTCATCCGGAGCTGTCGCGTGAGCGTCGGCGTGCGAACGGAACCGTATTCGGAACAAGTAATCGAGCCAGGGGTCGAACCTCGATCTGAGTCAAGGACCGGGCAGAGGCGATAGATGCTCAAAGCACATGCTGACTGGGCCTACCTGGTCCTGTTGTCCAACCTCCTGGTGGGTGTCTGGTCGCTTGCGGCGCACTGGGTCGCACCGCTGCGCGTGAGACAACTCTGGTGGGCGGTGGCGGTTGCCCAGGCGACGATCTTCGTGCAGGTGGCGCTCGGGGTGTACCTGGTCTCCGCCGGCGGGCTGAAGGCGCCGGGAATGCACATGTTCTACGGCTTTGTGGGCATCGTCTCAGTCGGAATCATCTACAGCTACCGAACGCAACTCAAGGCATGGATGTACGTCCTCTACGGCGGCGGCAGCCTGTTCCTCGTTGGGCTGATGCTGCGAGCCTTCTACCTCGCCTAGCGAAGACGGGTGCCACTCACCTTTCCCGCCCATCAGGCAGCGGTTCTCCCACTGAAGCTGCGGTGGCCTGACCGGATCGACGGCACGGCGTTGTGCGTGGCAGCAGCAGCGCCGGACCTCTCTTACCCGGTGTTGTTGCTCGAAGGGCACTCACTGCTGGGAGTAGCGGTCTTCGCGATTCCACTCACGCTGGTTGCCTGCGCTGTGTTGCGCAGCGGAGTTGCACGCGTGGTGGCCGCCAATTTCCCGGACCTCGGCCCCCTACGCGTGAGGTCCTACGGGGTCATCTCGGCGCGGCGACCAGCCTTTTGGCAAACCCTGAGCTCCGCTGTGATCGGTTCGGTCAGTCACATCGCAATCGACACACTCACCCACGCTGACCGATTCGGAGCAAGGGCCTTGGGGCTGGACCGTCTGGCATTCGTGGCGCCGCGGCTCGGGCCCCAGACCATCGCAGATGTCCTCCAGATTCTCGGCCACAGCGTCGGGTCACTCATTGGTATCGCACTGTTCGTCCACATCGGGCGCCATCGCCTCCTTGAGCGCTGGTACGGGAACGAGGCGGTTGCTGATGCTCGCTCGGTGCGCCCCGAGTTGCCCCAGCGACTCAGGTTCTGGGCAGTGGCGGCGATTACCGCAGCGCTGATGACGCTGGCGTCGTGGCAGGTTCCGGTGAGACATACCTTCAAGATCATGCTCGGGATTGTGGTCGGCATAGGTGTCGCGGGGTGGTTGGGCAACCTGAGATCTGACCACCCAGACCGTATTTGACCGGTTGTCGCAACAGAACGCGAGTGTGCCCGAACGGATTGACCATTCGGGCACACTCGGTTAACTGACTTGGTTGGGTGACTCGGCTGGACCGAGTCGACGGGACTGACCGGACGGGCACCGTGGCCCGTGGCCCGTCGTCTCACTCGGAGAGGCGCTTCTCCAGGCCGTCGAGTTCGTCCTTCATGGATTCGGGGAGACGCTCGCCGATGAACTCGAAGTGCTTCGAGATCAATTCGAGCTCGCCACGCCAGGCCTCGTTGTCCACCGACAGAAGTTCCTCAAGGTGACCGGCGTCGATATCGAGACCCGAGAGGTCGAGTGCCTCGGCGGTCGGCGTGTTGCCGATCGCGGTGCGGGTCGCGTCCGCCTTGCCGTCGATGCGCTCGAGGACCCACTTGAGCACACGGCTATTGTCGCCGAAGCCTGGCCACAGGAAGCTGCCATCGGAACCCTTGCGGAACCAGTTGACCCAGAACACCTTTGGGAGCTTGTCTGCATCGGTGGAGTTGCCGATGTCGAGCCAGTGCTGGATGTAGTCGCCCACGTTGTAACCCATGAACGGGAGCATCGCGAACGGATCGAAACGAACCTCGCCCACAGTGCCTGCCGCTGCGGCGGTCTTCTCGGAACTCATCGACGCACCCAGAAACGTGCCGTGTTGCCAGTCGAAGGACTCGGTCACGAGTGGCACATTCGTTGCACGACGACCACCGAAGAGAATCGCCGAGATCGGCACACCCTTGGGGTCCTCCCACTCGGGGGCGATGGATGGGCACTGCGAGGCCGGGGTGGTGAAACGCGCATTCGGGTGTGCGGCGTTGATTCCCGAATCCGGTGTCCAGTCGTTACCGTGCCAGTCGATCAGATGAGCTGGAGCCTCGTCGGTCATTCCTTCCCACCAGACGTCACCATCATCGGTAAGTGCGACGTTGGTGAAGATGGAGTTGCCCCACATCGTGTCCATGGCGTTCTTGTTGGTCTCGTCCGAGGTGCCGGGAGCAACGCCGAAGAATCCCGCCTCTGGGTTGATCGCGTACAGGCGGCCGTCCTCGCCGAACTTCATCCAGGCGATGTCGTCCCCGACCGTCTCGACCTTCCATCCGGGCAGGCTCGGGACGAGCATGGCCATGTTCGTCTTACCGCACGCCGAGGGGAACGCCGCAGCGATGTATCGCTTTACGCCCTCGGGAGAGGTGATGCCGAGGATGAGCATGTGCTCGGCCATCCAGCCCTCTTCGCGCGCCATGGTTGAGGCAATGCGTAGAGCGAAGCACTTCTTGCCCAGCAGAGCGTTACCGCCGTAGCCCGATCCATAGGACCAGATCTCTCGGGTCTCGGGGAAGTGCGAGATGTACTTGTTGTCAGCGTTGCAGGGCCACGGGACGTCCTCACGGGAGTTGCCATCTGCGTCGATGAGGGGATAGCCGACCGAGTGGACAGCTGGTACGAACGCGCCATCGGCGCCGATCACATCGAGCGCACCCTGTCCCATGCGGGTCATGATCCTCATATTGACCACCACATAGGCGGAGTCGGTCAGTTCAACTCCGACGTGGGCGATCGGCGAGCCGAGAGGCCCCATCGAGAAGGGCACCACATACATGGTGCGGCCCTTCATTGCGCCCTTGTAGAGAGCGAGCATCTCGTCTTTGAGTTCGGCCGGGTCACGCCAGTGGTTGGTTGGCCCTGCGTCGATCTCCAACTTGGAGGCGATGAACGTGCGGTCCTCCACTCGGGCCACATCTGCGGGGTCAGAGAGACAGAAGTAGCTGTTGGGACGCTTCTGCTCATTCAGCTTCTGGTAGGTCCCTCCCTCGACGAGCAGACCACTCAGGCGGTCGTACTCCTCGACGGAGCCGTCGCACCACTCGACGGCGTCGGGCTGGAGGATCTCCTCCCAGTGCTTCACCCAGTCGATGAGCTTCTGATTGCTGGTGGTACCTGCCATGAGGATCCCTCGCTGATTGTTGGACCGGAGCGGCTGACCGTCCCGGAGACTTTCGAAATGGCTAGTTGGTCAACGCAAAAATTCAGTAGACAAGAAAAGGCGTGATGCTCGATTATCGCGTACCTGGATCGCTAGCGCTCCGGGACGGGCTCGGCGTGCGCCAGGAACGCTGGTGTCCCCATGTCTGACTCGGAACCAAGTGACAGGGATTCTGCAAGACCCTTGGAGTCGAGCTCGAATCTGACCCGCTGCCCCTGACGGAGCATTCGGAACACCGAACCGACTATGGCTCCGGGCGCAAGGTCGTACTCGGCCAAGTCGGTATCGCTCACGACGATCCCATCGCCGGTCGCTGGATCGTACGACTTGATTACACCTTGCACTGAGCACTCCTTGAACTGCCTACGAGTGCCTGTGACTCTTCAGCCCAGACCTCCACAAGGGTAAACGGTTAGAACAGGCGCGGCAAAGCCGCGTCACCTGACGCGGCTCGGTGAGTGCCGATGGGCTGGATGGCCGCCGCTGCGATTGCGCCACGGGTCAATCCGCCGCGCGCCAATCCGAGGTGGTTCGGTTCAGGCGTCTGCTGTCTTGGGCTTCACGGCAGGCTTGGTCACCTTGCCGGCCTTGATGCAGCGCGTGCACACGTTCATCCGCTTGGTCGAGTTGCCAACCTGCACACGGATGCGCTGGATGTTGGGATTCCACCGGCGCTTGGTCCGGCGATGCGAGTGGCTGAGGCTCATGCCAAAGATGGGTTTCTTATCGCAAACGTCGCAGACGGCAGCCATGGTGTTCTCTCGCTGATCCTTGTTCCTTGTAGCCCGGAGCACCCTTGACGCCGACGGACCTCATCGTGGCAGTGGTCCACCGGCGACTGCTTGTTCGCCAATGGTGATTTGCCGACCGACAATGGTAGTCAGTGCTCGGGTCGCGATCCAAACACCGAAGTTCAGTGTCACGGGCAACCGATGGAGACGACGGATGATCAACTCCGACGACATCGGGCCCAGGTTCGACTGGGTAGGATCGTGGCTATGGCGTTGGTCACGGAGTTCCACGCCGGAGAACTCAAGGATGCGTTCGTCCGGATCTCAGGAGTGCTTGATGAACATGCCCAAGCGCTCGACACGCTCAGCGGAATCGAATCGGGCGGTGTGGGCACTGTTCTGACCGAGGCACTCGCATCAGCAGTGGAGTCTGCTGCAACGGCATCCGACCTGGTCTCGATCGCATCGGCGATGGCAAACGGAGCGAGAACGGCGTCGGGTTCGGTCCCCGGACAAGTGCTGCTCGAATTGTTCGCATCGTTCGCCGAGGTGGCGTCCGGCGCCGATTCGATCGACGCAGGTCGGTTCGCGTTGGTGCTGGAACTTGCAGCAGAGAGACTCCGTGAGCGTGATGGTTCTGTGGATCCAGGTGGTCCGACAGCGGTTGTGTCTGCTGCATCCGAGGGTGCGTTGCGGGCGTCCGATCAGGGTCTAGGCCTTCCCGATGTGATTATCGCAGCGGCGGACGAGGGCCTCGATGAGCTCGAGTCCGGCGTAGTGGCCAACCCCAGGCTGGCAGAGGTCGGTGTCGTGGATGCCACCGCGGCGGGGTTTCTTCTGGTCCTTGATTCCCTGGCGGCAATTGTCACCGGGGATCAGCTTCCGCAGGCACCGGTAGAGGTCCTCGTCGGTGCAGATGACGAGTCACCCATCTTCCTCGTGGTCTGCACCGCAATTCCGCTCGAGTCCGCTGGAACGAGCGACGGCTCCTGGATCGAGTCATGCGCCTGGATCGAGTCGACCTGGAATGATCTGGGTTCTCTTGACGTATTCGAGATACTTGGGGATCGCTGTCGTCTGGAACTGCGGACCCGGGACGCGGGCAGGGCGATCGAGGCTCTGTGTGAAGTCGGACGACCCACTGAACTTCGGATAGAGCTCCAGGGGGCGCGAGCTGAGCCAGCAACGGTGGGAGCCCAATCGGACTCCTGACGGGCAAGGACCAGTCACCGATCAGGCCTCAGATCCCCATGTCGAACACAGACTCCCCCAACGAGATCAGCTACAGCGATCTGACGGAGATGTCTGTCGGTCGACTGAGCGGTGTCGGCCCGGCCAGGCAATCCGCCCTCGCCTCGCTCGGCATAGAGAATCTTCTGGACCTGCTCACCCACTTCCCTCGTCGCTACATCGACCGCAGCAGCCCTCGACGGATACGGGATCTGAAGGAGGGTGAATCGTCGTTGGTTTTGGCGACGCTGCGCTGCGTGGAGACAAGGCGTACCCGGTCGCGAAGGGTGATGGTCAACGCAACCTTCGCCGACGGTTCCGGAACGATCAGGTGCAGCTTTTTCAACCAACCATGGCGCCAGCGTCAGTTGGAGGCGGTCGAAGGTGTCGAAGTGGCGCTCTACGGCAAGGTCGAACGCTTCAACGGGCGAGCCCAGATGACCAATCCTCTCGTCGACATGATCGGCGACCAGACCGGTCGGATCGTTCCCATCTACCCGATGAGCGAGAAGGTCCGGCTGACCTCAGGCGACGTCGCCGCTCTGGTGTCACAGACGCTTCGTCGTTGTCGACAACGCGGGATCTGCGACCCTGTACCGGATTCGATTCTCAAGGCCCATGACCTCGTCCCACGAGAGGATGCGCTCAATTCCATCCATTTCCCCGAGACGATGGCCCAAATGGTGATTGCTCGTAGACGACTCGTCTTCGATGAACTCCTCCGAATCCAGGTATCACTCGTTGGGCGAAAGCGTCAGATCGAACGTGAGCAGATGGGTTTCCGGCATCTGCCCAACGGCGAAGGGGCACGGCCCGAGGACTTGCTCGGTGAGTTTTATAGGTCACTGCCCTATGAACTCACCGGGGCACAGCGACGGGCGATCGCCGAGATCGCCGCCGATATGACCTCGCCGGTACCGATGCACCGGCTACTCCAGGGCGATGTGGGAGCCGGTAAGACGTTGGTGGCGCTCGTTGCGCTCCTGACAGCGGTAAAGGCGGGTCATCAGGGAGCGTTCATGGCCCCGACAGAGGTTCTCGCCGAGCAGCACACCGAGTCGCTGAGGGCACTCGTGGGACATCTGCGAGTAGGAGAGGCCGGATCATTGCTCGGGGACCGTCCAGTAACGGTGGGCCTGCTGAGTGGACGGGTCAGGGTTGCTGAACGCAGACGAATTCTCGAGGAGCTCGACGCTGGCCGAATGGACATCCTCGTCGGAACTCACGCACTTCTCGAGGAGTCGGTTCGTTTCCGGTCCCTCGGCCTGGTGGTCATCGATGAACAGCACCGCTTTGGAGTGGAGCAACGTGACTCGCTCCGGGCAGGCGAACGTCACCCGGACGTGCTGGTCATGACTGCAACTCCCATACCCCGAACCGCAGCCATGACCGTCTATGGCGATCTCGACATGACGATTCTCGACGAGTTGCCTCCGGGTCGGACACCGGTCGAGACGATCTGGGCTTCGTCGATCTCTGATCAGGATGACACCTGGAGCCTTGTTCGCGAGCAGGTCTCGATCGGACGCCAGACATACGTCGTCTGCCCGCTGGTCGAGGGGTCAGAGAAGATCCAGGCCGCATCGGCGGAGCAGACCAGAGCCTCGCTGGCTGAGGGAGAACTCTCAGGGCTTGCGGTTGGACTGCTGCATGGCCGGATGTCCTCCGACGACAAGGACGAAGTCATGGGTGCCTTCCGGGAGCGCAGACTTGATGTGTTGGTCGCGACGACAGTGATCGAGGTCGGAGTTGACGTTCCTAATGCGACCGTCATGGTGATCCTCGATGCTGATCGTTTTGGGCTCGCTCAGCTACATCAGCTTCGTGGCCGGGTTGGTCGCGGGTCGGATCGGTCCTACTGCGTACTTGTCAGCGGTGAGGCCGTTTCCGAGGAGGGCAGCGAACGATTGGGCGCCATGGTTGCAACGACCGACGGTTTCAAGCTCGCCGAGGTTGACCTGGAACTGCGAGGTGAGGGAACGATCATGGGTCAGCGTCAGAAGGGACGTTCAGATCTTCGGCTCGCGTCGCTCAGCCGGGACGGCGAGTGGATCGAGAAGGCTCGCGCCAGCGCTTTCGATCTGATCGACTCCCCGGAGCATGCACCGGCGCTGTTGGCACTGACCGAGGAGACGTCGGTCTTCATTGCTGAGGAGGAAGCAGAGTTCCTTGAGAAGAACTGACCTCCGACGCTGCCGAGGGCCCCTCTCGAAACAGCCCCGCTCGACACGGGCACCTTATGGGGTCGGTGCCGGCCACAAGTAGTCTCTGGGATCGTGAGACACCTCCGATCAGCCAAGCGATTTGTGACCGGGCTCGTTCCAGTGGCCATCGTCCTGGCTGCGCTCCTCCTTGGTGGCTGTAAGAACGCCGATCCAACGCCCGAGGCGAGGACGACAACATCAGAGTCCGAGCACGGCTCGCACCTGGCGCCGCCCCAGATGATGGTTTCCCAGGTTCGCCAGTCCGGCCCCGGCCCCAAGGTCGGCGACAGGTGGCGCGCATCGGTTGCTCTGAACGTGTGCGGTCAGTTCCTGAATCCCCCCGCCGGTGACACCGTTCGAGGGGTCACCCCCAACGCCGATGGAACCGTGGACATCGCCCCCACCAACGCAGGTGAGGCCGGCCACTTCTCGACACTCGGCGCCTACATCGAGTCGGTGGGGGCCAAGTTGTCGACCGGCTCGCTCGGGTTGCCCGCTTCGATCACCCCGGCCGAACTCACGGTACGCGATGCGACCGTTCCCATAGCGGGAGCTACCTTCACCGACGGAGCGCAGTGCGCAGGGGTAAAGGGCAAGGTTGCTGTCTGGGTCTACTCGCGAGAGGCGGTAAAGACCGGCAACGGCTTGGTCGTGGTGGTGGAGGACCCCCAGGAGGTTCCGTTCTTCGAGGACGGCTCGGCTTTCGTCATCACCTTCACCCCCGAGTCGTCACTTCCCACACTTCCACCATCAGCCGCAATCAACTCCGGTTCCACATCGGGGAACTGACATGTCACTGAGAGTCGTGGCTGGATCCCTTCGCGGACGCCGGCTGGAAACTCCAGCGGGTGAGAGCACTCGTCCGACAGCCGACAGGGTCAGGGAGGCCGTTTTCAACTCTCTCGACGCAAGCGGATTCATCCGTGGGGCAAAGGTTCTCGACCTTTTCGCAGGGTCAGGGGCATTGGGCATCGAGGCGCTTTCGCGAGGTGCCGGCGAAGTCACCTTCATTGAGAACAGTCGGCCAGCGGTCGGCGTGATCCGCTCCAATGTCGAGTTCTTGGGCCTTGACGGTTCATCTCGGATTATCGCAGCCGACGTGATGGCCTATCTGTCGACCCGCCGCGATCACTTCGACCTGGTTCTGGCCGACCCGCCCTACGCTTTCGACCAATGGGATGAACTGCTCGAGTTGATCGACGCTGACGCCGTGATGATCGAGTCGGACAGGGCAGTGCTTGATTCCATCCGGTACGGAGGGACCGGTGAGGCCACCTTCGAAGTGATAAGGGAACGTCGATACGGCGCTACCGTGGTGACGATCGCAGTCTCACGGCGTGGCAGCGAGCACGATGAACTCCACGATGAATATCGGAAGGATCCTCAATGACATCAACCGTTCTCTACCCAGGGTCTTTCGACCCCATTCACAACGGGCACGTAGAGATCGTCGAGACGGCGGCACGGTTGTTCGACAGGGTCGTCGTTGCAGCGCTGCGGAACCCACAGAAAGGCGAACCGCTGTTCTCTCTCGAGGAGCGTCAGGAACTGATCGTGGACTCTCTGGCGCACATTCCCAACGTCGAGGTCACCATGTTCTCGGCACTGGTGGTGGACCTCGCCCGAGACGTTGGAGCCAACTTCATCGTAAAGGGTCTCCGGGCAGTGTCGGACTTCGAATCCGAGTTGCAGATGGCTCAGATGAACAAGTCCATCTCGGGTGTCGACACGCTCTTTGTGCCGTCCGCTTCGAGGAACTCGTTCCTGGCCTCGAAACTGATCCGAGAAGTCGCGCGTTTCGGCGGCGACGTGACCACAATGGTGCCGGCGCCGGTTGCCGCGAGGCTGGCCGACAAACACCACAAGTAGCCTTTCGTCCCTGCAGGTTCCGGATTCCGGAACTCGATGACCTGACCGCCGCTATCGGTCGACACAGCTGGAAAATCTGTCACCTTTGGAGAATCGATGAGTTCATCGAGATACGACGAACACAGTGGCCATGCCTCCGACTCAGGTGGCGGTGATCGTCATGGCGACAACGACACTGACTACCTGATGCCTGAATCGGACGAGATCATCTCGCGGGTGATGGAGCTGATTGACACCTCGCCATCAATGCCGATGTCCTCGACGGTGCGCGTCAACAAGGATGAGATCCTCGAGATGCTCGGCGATGCGCTCGACCGTCTTCCCGAGGAGGTCCGTCAGGCCAAATGGCTGCTGAAGGACCGAGAGGCGTTCCTCGCTGAGAGAGAACGAGAGGCACAGGCCATCATCGAGCGAGCAAAGACCAACGCGGCGAGACTTGTTGAGAAGCGCGAGATAGTCAAGAACGCCCAAGCCCGCGCGGATTCCATCATCGAAGAGGCCGAGCGGATCTCGCGTCGTCGGCGCCGAGAGGCCGACGACTACTGCGACCAGCAACTCGCAAGGTACGAGAATGCCTTGGTGAAGCTGCACAAGCAGGTCGGCAAGATGCGCGATCGACTCGCAGCTCCGACCGTTGAAGAGTCAGAGCTCGGAGAAGCTGCCTTGGCCGCTGCGGCTGAGCGTGCTGGCAGCGGTCCCCGCACAGGTCAGACCCGTGCTGTTCGCAAGGGGCAGGGCCAATCGCGACAAGGTCAGGCCCGCCAGGGGCAACCACGGCAGGGTCAGGCCCGCCAGGGGCAACCACGGCCGGGGCAAGGACGGCAGAGTCAAGCACAGAAGGGGCAGCAGCGACGCCCATCTCCTCAACGGCAGCCCGAAGGTGGGGGCGGTGCACCTGAGCCCGACGATGGGTCCGGCCATCGCCCTGCCGTGTTCGATCAGGATGAGTGAGTCTCCGTTGGACACCTCAGTCATCTCGGTTGGCGTACACGACCTGCTGCGGCGTCGCGGCAGCAGGCAGGTGATCGATGCCAAGGTGGACGTCAGCGGTCTCGCAACCTCGACCGCTCACATACCGGACGGAACTCTGGTGGATGTCGAGGTGATCCTCGACTCGATCAACGAAGGAATCGTTCTGACCGCAGAGGTGACAGTTCCCTGGGTGGGCGAGTGTCGCCGATGTCTTGGGCCCGCCAAAGGAATCAATTCCTTCGAGGTGAACGAGATATACAGGGCCGATCCGCTCGAGGACATGTTGCCGATTGTCGACGAGGCGATCGACGTGGGTGCAGCCCTCAAGGACGCAGTGATACTCAGCCTTCCCATCGCTCCGATCTGTCGGGACGACTGTGCCGGTCCCGCTCCTGATGACTTCCCAATTCTCGATGCCGAAGCGGCCGTCGAGTCCAAGGACCCCCGTTGGGCTGCCCTCGATGGCCTCCGCTTCGACTCCGACGACGACACTGACTAGAGTGTCCTATCCGTGTCGAAGGCGCCTGCTGCGCGTTCGACCTCAGTGAGCCTCCTGAGTGGGAAGGGCCTTCGGCCTCGCCCGTCCGTGAACGCACTGCGAATTCCAGAGAACCAGTAGCCAACCGAGTAAGAGACGATGGCCGTACCGAAGAAGAAGACATCCAAGTCGAAGAGCCGGAGTCGCCGAGCCTCCAACTGGACCCTCAAGCCCGCTCCGAGGAGCACCTGCCCACGCTGTCGCGCGGTCAAGCTTCCACACGTCGTGTGTGGGAACTGCGGCTGGTACAACGGCCGTCAGGCAATCGAAGTCGACTGAGAACCCGTCGCCCGCGCTGCAGTCTCGCTGCCCCGTCGGGCAGACGGCCGCATTGAGCGGTGGACCAAAGTGACAAGGTCCTGTGATGCCGCGATGCGTCGCCGTACCTGACTCAACCGCCCAGAGGCAACTGAGGCCAAAGTGTTTGGTGTCGCCATGTTCGCAGTTTTGAAGGCGCGAGGTGGTGCCCGGTTCCCGTATCGTGGACCGGTGCCTTCACCACAATCAACGAGGAGATGAGGAATTGGGAGCCGAGACACAGAAACCAGATCGAGCCGGCGTCTTGGACGGAATCCGGAACCAACTCTCCGACATTCTTGAGGTTGAGCCCGGAACCATCAACGAGTCCGACTCCTTCACCGAAGATCTCCACCTGGGCTCGATCGAGTTGATCGAATTGGCCGAGGCCATTGAGGACGAGTTTGATCAGTACTCGTCCGGTTTCAGGATCGAGGATGAGGACCTTGAGGACCTCAAGACGGTCCGAGACGCTGTTGACTACGTCCTTGCGCGACTCTGACCACACGCAACCAATTGAGTCACCTCCCGGCCCGCCGTCGGCTCAGGGGCCAAGATCGGTGCTGTCCGAGCGCATCGGCCACACATTCGTTAACCCTGACCTGCTCGATCTGGCCCTTCGTCACCGTTCCTGGTGTTCCGAGAATGGCGGTGTCGAGTCGAACGAACGGCTTGAGTTCCTCGGCGACGCAGTCCTCGGTGTCGTTGTAACGGATCACCTGTTCCGTAGAGCGCCGGACCGAAGTGAGGGTGTGCTTGCCCGCAATCGATCCGAACTTGTCTCCTCAACTGCTCTGGCGCGCTTCGCTCGGGCATTGGACCTTGGTGATTCGCTCCAACTCGGCAAGGGAGAGTCGGCAACCGGTGGCCGTGAGAAGTCCTCGATTCTGGCCGATGCTCTCGAAGCTGTCATAGGGGCGGTCTTCCTCGACGCTGGACTTTCAGCAGCTGAGGCGGTGATTCTCCGTGTCGTGGGTCAGCAGCTTGATACTGTGCTCGCCGGTGATCTGACAACGGACTACAAGTCGCAACTACAGGAATTGAGCGCACGGGACTTCGGTGAGGTGCCGGCGTACCGAATAAGGGAAGAAGGCCCCGAGCACGAGAAGCGCTTTGCCGCCGAGGTGGTTGTCGATGGGGAGGTCTGTGGCTCGGGCGATGGGCACACCAAAAAGGCAGCGGAACAGGCGGCGGCCAGAAGGGCGTTGAAACGCCTGATGGCCCATAGCGATCAGAGCACGTCCGACGCTTTTGTCGTCGGACACGACAGGAACGAACACGAAGTGGAGGAGGACCATGCTTGAGATACCTGAACTCGAGACACTCAGACGCGACCTCGAACGAGAGATCAACGAGCGGAAGATCAAGGAGGCTGATCTGTCCGTTGTGTCAATGGTGAAGCCATTGACGAAAAAGGCGTTCGTGGCAGGAGTCGAGGGGCAGAAGATCACTCATGTGACCCGAAAGGGGATGCTTCTCCTCATCGGGCTCGACAACGAGCAGTTGTTGGTACTCAGCCTCGGAGGGCACACGCGCCTCACCCGGAATCAGGCCAAGGATGCTGTCGAAGCGGGGACCGCCCTGGTTCTCACATTCACTCAGGGGGGACAGTTGCGGATCGTGGATCCCAAGAAGGAGGCGACGCTCGAGTTGATCGGCGTCGACGAACTCGCCGAGACACACCCAGAACTGGCCGAACTAGGCGTGGACCCGATCGACGAGCCGATCTCGTGGACAACCTTTGGAGAGGGTCTGCTGCGTCGGGACCAGAAGCTCAAGTCGATACTGATGGACCAGACCTTCATGGTCGGTATCGGCATGATCTACTCCGACGAGATCCTCTTCCATGCTGGTCTCCGATTCGATCGCACACCGGCCAGCCTCTCCACGCAGGAGATCCGACGCCTCTATCGTGCCGTGGTCGAGACAATCCACGACGCCGTCAAATACGGCGGAACCACCATTGGTGAGGACGGCTGGGTTGGACTCATGGGCGAGCCCGGTGGGTACAACGAGTACATCACTGTCTTCAAACGCGACGGTGAGATGAGTCCCAGAGCTCGTGGGCCGATCGTCAAGTCGCGCTTCAGCAGCGGTTACACCTACTACTGCGAGCAGACGCAGGTCTGATCGCTCGATAACTCGATTCCAGGGGAAACGTGTTCCTAAAGAGCCTCCAGATCAAGGGTTTCAAGTCGTTCGCCGACCCCGCGACGCTGAGCCTCGAACCCGGCGTGACCGTCGTCGTCGGACCCAACGGATCCGGCAAGTCGAATGTCGTCGACGCCATCGGCTGGGTGCTCGGCGCACAGAAACCCTCGACGGTCCGCTCGGGGAAGATGGAGGACGTCATCTTCGCCGGCACATCGAAGCGGGCCGCGTTGGGTCGTGCAGAGGTGTCGCTCACGATCGACAATTCGGCGGGGATGTTGCCGATCGAGTTCACCGAGGTGACAATCACCCGTCTGCTCTTCCGCAGCGGAGACAGCGAGTACGCGATCAACGGCGTTCCGTGTCGCCTGCTCGATATCCAGGATCTGCTCTCCGACTCCGGTGTCGGCAAACAACAGCACGTCATCATCTCTCAGGGCAACATCGATGCCGTACTGAACGCTCGCCCGGAGGACAGGCGCCTGATCATCGAGGAGGCGGCTGGAGTCCTCAAGTTCCGTCGTCGCAAGGAGCGCGCCGAACGTCGGCTCACGGCGACCGAAGCAAACCTGACGCGTGTGCAGGACCTGCTCCGAGAGGTTCGACGTCAACTGCGGCCACTCGAACGACAGGCCGACGCGGCACGACGGCACGGAGCACTCGTCAAAGAACTGACCGCTCTACGAGTGCACCTGAGCGGACGTGAACTCGCCCGTCTCCGCGCCCGACTCACGGAGTCCTCCACTAGGCAGGGAGAACTTCGCCGCTCCGATCAGGAACTTCGTGTAGCGCTCGCGGAGATGGACACGCGGATCATCACCGCGGAATCCCAGTTGGGTTCTCTTGGCGGTCGTGATCTGGGCGACTCACTCGTCCGCTACGAAAAGCTCTCCGAGAAGGCTCGCGGACTCACGGCTCTACTCGCTGAACGACGCCGAGGCCTTGAGCGCGAGTTGAACGTATCTGTCGACGAGGGCGTAATCGCATCGCTTGAGTCGGAACAGTCGCGTCTGCGTGGCGAACAGGTTCAGATCGCGACAGACAGCGACGCCCTGATCGGGTCGACCGACGAACTCCGAGTTGCCGAGAATGCTCTTGCCGGAGCCCGAGTGGACTTCGAGACGGAGTGGGGTGACGGGGTCATCGCACCCACCGGCGAGGCTTCAGCAGTACGCGGCGAACTCGATGCGCTTCGGTCGGCCATCGGGCGCACTGCAGCCGATGAGGAACGACTTCAACTGAGACAACAGTCGCTGACAGAACGGATCGAGCGACAGCGTGCCGATCATCACAAGGCGGTCATCGAGTCGAAGGGGGCCGAGACAGCCACCGTCGAGACAGCCGGCGACGTGGAACAGGCCACGAAACGCCGCGTGGCCGCAGAGGCCGAGTTGCTCGAGGCCGAGTCGCTTTCGACAGCGGCCGAGAGCGAGTACTCGGGCTGGAAGGCCCGCTCCGAGGCTCTCTCTCTGGCTCTCGATGACGCGCGCCAGAGAGCGGGAGCCGAACATCTGGCTGGGCTCAACGGGGTCCTCGGAACACTTCTCGATCTGGTCCAGGTTGACGACGGCTGGGAGGGTCCCTTCGAGGCTGCAGCCGGTGAGGCGCTCGACGCGGTGGTGGTCCGAGACATCAACGTCGCCACAGCCGCTCTACGGGCGCTCGAGTCCGGTGACCACCGTGGAGCGATCCTGGCACTTGAGGGCATCGCAGCGGTCACTCGGTCGGTGGTCGCCGGTGGGACCCCGATCCGTGACCACGTCCGCGCACTTCGGACTTCTGGTTCCGAGTCGGACCCAGAAGCCATAGAACGTCTCCTCGACAGGCTTCTCGTCGGAGCCGTGGTGGTGGATGCCGACTGGACCGGAGCACTTCAGGTCGCATCGGTCAATCCAGACGCAATTGTCATCAGTCGTGACGGTGATCGCTTCGGACCCTCGGGCTGGAGGCTGGGGTCAAGTGGCACCGGCGCCACGGGCGCCGCACTGGAGGAGGCTCGCAGTCAAGTCGAACTCTCCGATGAGGCTCGTGGTGGAGCCAGGGCGCGGATGGAATCCGCCAGGGCGACCGTCGCTCAACTGAGGCAGGACGAACAGAGCGCGATACGCAAACGTGACTCGCTCGAGGCGACGCGCAAGTCCTCAGCGCAGGCGATCACCCGTCTGGACAGTGAGGTTGCCGAAACCGAAGCCGAGTTGGCGTCTCTGGTTGGCCACATCTCCGAGATCGCCATGCGGCGCGAACGGGAGGCAGTGCGTGTAGGGGAGTTGGAGGCCGCCCTTCCCGAACTTGAGGCCGCCGAGGCAGAACTGGGGGAGAAGGCGAGGGCGATCGCCGAGGCCCGTCGCCAGTTGGAGACCCACTCGGCAACGGTTGCATCCATGCGAACCGATCTCGAGGTTCGCACTGCAGCAATCGAGGAACGACGTCGCTTCGTCTCCGCAAGGCTCGAGCAGATCGACGAGCGGCTTGAACGCAACATCGCAGAACGTGATGCTGCCACTGCGCGCAGAGTCGAACTGCATGCCCGTGCCGAGGCCACTGATCGACTACACGACTTCGTGACAGCGAGGGTCTCGACGATCGAGTCCAACCTCGGTGAACTTCGCGAGGAGCAACGACGCCAGTCGGAGGCCGCTCGTTCGGTTGCTGGCGGCCTCGAGGCAATGAGACGGGAACGGTCAGCATCCGAGAAGTCGCTTGAAGAGATCCGTGCCCAGATCCAGAAGGCCGAGATCGAAGATGCCGAAACGAAGCTGAGACTGGAGACGGCGACCACGACTCTGCGCAGCGAACTCGACACCGAGCCCGATCAGGCGATCTCCGCCGTGTGTCCCGCATTGCCAGACGGTGTCTCTCCTGCGGCTCGTGTGAGGGAACTCGAACGAGAGCTACGCCTCATGGGGCCGATCAACCCGCTGGCGCTACAGGAGTTCACAGAACTTCAGGAGCGACACACATTCCTTGAGGGGCAACTCGACGACATCCGGTCGACGCGACGTGAACTCTCCAAGGTCATCCGGGCTGTCGAAGAAGAGATTGTCAACGTGTTCACGGCCGCGTACGCAGACGTGAGCATCAATTTCACCAAGCTCTTCGAGACCCTCTTCCCGGGTGGCGAGGGAAAGCTCAAGCTGACCGATCCGAACAATCTGCTCGAGACCGGCATCGAGATCGAGGCCAAGCCCTCGGGCAAGAACGTGCGCAAGCTCTCGCTCCTGTCCGGTGGGGAGCGGTCGCTCACCGC
>CAUJEC010000166.1 GCA_963169245.1 Actinomycetota bacterium | reverse complement strand
CATCAAGGCGATCCAGCCGGACGAGGGGGTGCGTGACGACCTCCGCCCCGCCTATGCAAACGACGCTGACTCTCTGACTGCTGCAGCACACGTCGTGGCCATCGAGTTCGCCACCGTCGCTGCAGCCAACAACTACTGGCGCTGAGCGTTGGCCTACCTTCCTTCGCTTCGGTCCTTAACGGAGAACCGGCGGAAGGTAGGCACTGCCCGGATCCGCTCACGCGCCACCCGCTGTGCCATCGCTAGTGCAAGGCTGAGAAGGTGCGCATAGAGGACTACGCCATGATCGGCGACACCCAGTCGGCCGCTCTGGTGGGCAAGGACGGATCGATCGACTGGCTCTGTCTTCCACGCTTTGACTCGGCGGCGTGTTTCGCCGCGCTGCTCGGAGACCGATCCAACGGTCGATGGAGGATAGGTCCCAGCGATCCGGGTTATGCGGTCACGCGTCAGTACCGCCAGGACACGCTCATTCTGGAGACGACCTTCACAACCGGCGGCGGAGTGGTGAGGCTGATCGACCTGATGCCCGTGGACTCGCCTGCGACCGATGTCATTCGTGTTGTCGAGGGAGTGTCTGGAACCGTCAGCATGGAGATGGACCTTGTGGTCCGGTTCGACTACGGACTGTCAGTTCCCTGGGTGCGCCGACTCGATGGGACCCTCGGCATGATAAGCGGCCCGGACGCGATCGAGTTCTTCGCCGGGGTCGAGACCCGTGGCGAGGATCTCTCCACGAAGGCGGAGTTCAGGGTCAGTCAGGGCGATCGTGTGCCGTTCGTACTCACGTGGCACTTGTCGATTGAAGACCCCCCGCCGCGCACCGAACCCTTCCGAGCCATTCGCCACACCGAGGCTTGGTGGAGGAGTTGGCTGGGGGATTGCACGGTGACGGGCCCATACGCCGAGCCCGTCCGCAGCTCACTGGTCACCCTTAAGGGCCTTACGTTCAGCCCTTCTGGTGGGATCGTCGCCGCTCCGACCACGTCGCTTCCAGAGGTGCTGGGCGGTAGCCGGAACTGGGACTACAGGTACTGCTGGCTTCGTGATGCGACCTTCACGCTTCAGGCGATGCTTGGTGCGGGCTTCGAACAGGAGGCCATCGAATGGCGCGACTGGCTGTTGAGGGCCGCCGCTGGTGACCCGTCTCAGTTGCAGATCATGTACGGCATAGCGGGGGAGAAGCGTCTGCCCGAACTCGAACTCGGATGGCTCAAGGGATATGAGGGCTCGTTGCCAGTGCGAATCGGAAACCTTGCTTCGGGGCAGCTTCAACTTGACGTATATGGAGAGCTGCTCGACTCGTTCTATCAAGCTAGGCGCGCCGGGATTCCGCCCGAGGAGGAGGCATGGAAGGTTGAGACTGCCCTGTTGGAGTGGCTTGAGTCGAACTGGCGGAGACCGGACTCGGGACTCTGGGAGATGCGAGGTGATCCTCGCCAACTCGTGCACTCCAAGGTCATGTGCTGGGTGGCCTTTGACCGGGCAATCAGAAGCGTCGACCATTTCGACCACATTGACGGGCCTCGGGCCCGCTGGGCGATTGCCAGAGAGGAGATCCGGGACGAGGTTCTCAACAGTGGCTGGGACCCTGACCGAGGCACGTTTACTCAGTCATACGGATCCTTCGAGGTGGACGCCAGTCTCCTGCTCATTCCCATTGTCGGATTCCTCCCTGCGACGGACCCTCGTGTCAGGGGAACCATCGACGCGATTAAACGAGAGCTGATGGTCGACGGATTCGTTTCGCGCTACCCAACGACTCACGGTCGATCAGTAGACGGGCTAGACGGGAAGGAGGGCGCCCTTCTGCTCTGCACCTTCTGGCTTGCCGATGCTCTCGCGCTTGCCGGTGAGGTGGACGAGGCGTGCAGTATTCTCGAACGCCTGATTGCCCTGCGTAATGACGTGGGACTTCTTGCCGAGGAGTACGACCCGATCTCCAAACGGTTGCTCGGCAACTTTCCCCAGGCCTTCTCACATGTCGGTCTCGTTGATACCGCAATGAATGTGGACGAAGCCGGCGGTCCGGCTCACGTCCGATGCTCGATCGACCCGGAGCATCCATGATCCACCGGTCACCCCTGCGTCATCGCTTCTCGTTGGCTGTCCCTCAACGGAATGGACATATCTGGTTTAGTGATGACTAGGTGACAAAAGTCCATGGGAAGTGATGGACAAAGAAGCCCGGTACATGTAGTCTCAGAGTCGACAACTGAAAGTTCTCGACTGGATCGCCGAAAGGGCGGCCAAGGAGGTTGCGAGAATGGCAAGGCAAGGTTCCGACAAGGAACGTGATCAGGAAGTGGTTAGTCGACGGGCAGTCGTCGGAGCCACGGTCGGAGGTGTGGGTGCTGCGACCCTCGTTGGTGTTGCAGCAGCTGCGGCTTGGCCCGAATCCAAGGGCGGAGGCGGCGGATCCGCTGCTCCCGGCACTGGAAGCGGGGCAGCGGCCGAGGACACTGGCAACTACGCAGTCTTCGACCCGAACGCAAAGCCAGCGGATGGCTGGAAGGCTCACGATCCCGTGCTCCCGCCAGCGCCGGCGGAGACGGTCCACAACATCACCATGGTCGCCCGCGAGGATGTCGGCGAGGTCGCCCCTGGCGTCAAGCAGAATCTGTGGAACTTCGACGGTGTAGTTCCCGGCCCCATCTACCGGGGCAAGATGGGTGACAAGTTCAACGTGACCCTGAAGAATGAGGGCACCCTCGGTCACTCGGTGGACTTCCACTCGTCCCGTGTTGCCCCGAACGTTCGTATGGCAACCATTCAGCCGGGTGAGACGATTGAGTACCCGTGGGAGGGCACCAACCACGGCATCTACATGTACCACTGCGGTACCCCACCGGTGCTTCACCACATCGGAACCGGCATGTATGGCTGCACCATCATCGATCCGCCGGACCTCAAGCCGGTTGACTACGAGTTCGTCTTCATCCAGTCGGAGTTCTATCTGGGCCCGGATGGCAAGGAGGGCGACTACGACAAGATGACCCAGGAGAAGTGGGATCTGGTCGTATTCAACGGATATGCCAGTCAGTACGTGTTCCAGCCGATCAAGGTGGATCTGAACAAGCGCATCCGAGCCTGGGTGATCGACGTTGGTCCGTCAGAGAACTGCTCGTTCCACGTGATCGGGACAATCTTCGACACGGTGTACAAGGAAGGCGAGTACCTGCTCCGTCCCGAGACGTCCAACGGTGGTGGCTCACAGGCACTCGATCTGCAGCCCGCACAGGGTGGTTTCGTCGAGTTCTACTTCAACGAAGCGGGTAACTACCCCTTCGCCACGCACAAGTTCGCGAACCCCGGAAAGGGTGCGCTCGGAATCTTCCAAGCCGGCGAGGTCGAGACCAAGCCCGGCGAGGATATGGGTCACTGAGGAGGTAACTGATGACCGATACAACAACCACAGCTACAGACACCTCCGAAGAGGTCTATATATCATCGGGAGGTGACGGCGGTCGTGTCGGAGGTATGAGCTTCGAGACCCTGGCTGTCTCGGCGTTCATCTTCGGGATCTTCGCAATCGTGGCAGCGATCTTCGCGATCGGCATGTCGGCCCGCGCGGTCGAGGTGGCCAACAACGGTGGTGGAGGAGGTGGAACCGAAGCATCCGCAGGAGGTGGCGGTGGCGGAGGTGCTGCCTCTGTCGATGTCGCCATGAGCGAGTTCGCGTTCGACCCATCCGACATCAAGGTGGCCGAGAACGGCAAGATCGTCCTCACCAACAATGGTCAGATGGAACACGACTTCTCGGTTGAGGGTCTCACCTCTGACCTCATCAAGCCTGGTGCGAGCGGTGAACTCGAACTGAAGGGAGTTGCTCCCGGTGAGTACAAGTTCATCTGCACGGTTGCCGGACACGAAGCAGCAGGCATGAAGGGAACCATCACCGTGGGTTAGCCACACCGGCCCTTAGCAGGCTCTCCTGAGGGGTGAACCTGCACACACAGAACCTGCGCACTGTCGCCGACCCGGGTCTCAACCTCCTGAGACCCGGGTCGTGCAGTTCTGAACCGTAGCCGCAGCCACCGTAGCGGGCGGCTGTCTCGTCACTGCACTGTTACGGGCAGCGGCGTCAGCGGGTCGGCGGTGCCAGTCGAGCAGCGGCGCGAGTCGGATGGCATCCACGACACACAGTCAGGCCTTGTGTAGTCAGGCCTTGGCCAGTTGCCGGAGCACGTAGTGGAGGATTCCTCCGTGGCAGTAGTACTCGGCCTCCATCGGTGTGTCGATCCGAAGTCCTACATCGAAGCTCTTGTCATCGGCAGTGACCATCAGTCGCTCGGGCAGCGCATCCCCGGCTCCAAGTCCCTCGAGCCCGACGATGTCGATGATCTCGTGGCCGGTCAGCCCGAGCGTCTCCGCGTCCTGACCGTCGATGAACTCGAGGGGAAGGACTCCCATGCCGATCAGGTTCGAGCGGTGGATACGTTCGAAACTCTTGGCGATCACGGCCTTGACTCCGAGCAGGATCGTTCCCTTGGCTGCCCAGTCGCGCGATGAGCCGGATCCGTATTCCTTGCCGGCTATCACCACGAGGGGTACTCCCTCGTCCTGATAGCGCAGCGATGCCTCATAGATGGTGGTCTCCTCGCCATCGGGGAGGTGCAGCGTGAACCCGCCCTCGGTTCCAGGAGCCAACTGGTTGCGAAGTCGAACATTGCCGAAGGTGCCCCTGATCATCACCTCGTGGTTGCCGCGACGAGAGCCATAGGAGTTGAACTCGCGGCGCTCCACTCCCTGATCGGTCAGCCATACACCGGCCGGTGAGGCGGGAGCGATCATGCCAGCTGGTGATATATGGTCCGTGGTGACGCTGTCGCCGAGCAGGGCGAGCACTCTGGCTCCTTGTAGATCGACCAGAGGTTTGGGAATCGTTGGCATTCCGTCGAAGAACGGTGGGTGGTGGATGTAGGTGGAGTTCTCGTCGTCCCACTCGAAGCGTGAGCCCGTGGCGGTATCGAGCGATCGCCAACGTTCGTCCCCGTCGAAGATCGTCGCGTAGGTGTGGCGGAACATCTCAGACTGGATGCTCGACTCGACCGCGGCGTTCACCTCGGCAGCGGTCGGCCAGATGTCTGACAGGTAGACGTCCTCGCCGTCAGTGGACCTCCCGAGCGGCTCGCTGAGCATGTCGAAGTCCATAGTCCCGGCGATCGCATACGCGATGACGAGCGGGGGTGACATCAGGTAGTTCATCCGAACGTCGGGGTTGATTCGACCCTCGAAGTTTCGGTTCCCCGATAGCACCGAGACCAGAGCGAGCCCCGATGACCCCACGGCAGCCGACACTGCAGGATCGAGGGGACCTGAGTTGCCGATGCATGTCGTGCAACCGAATCCGACCAGGTTGAACCCGAGAGCCTCCAGATATGGGGTGAGACCAGCGGCCTCGTAGTAGTCGACGACCACCCGGGACCCGGGGGCCAGCGATGTCTTGACCCATGGCTTTCGAGCGAGCCCCTTCTCCACGGCCTTCTTTGCGAGAAGCCCGGCGGCGAGCATCACCGATGGGTTGGACGTGTTAGTGCAACTCGTGATCGCGGCGATCGCCACATGGCCGTGATCGAGGACGACCTCGACGCCATCGGACATGGTCACCGGAACCGACACATGGACTCGGTCGTCGCTCTCATGTGAGAGGTGCTCGGTGGCCTCTTGGGTCGCCGTCGCATCAGGTTCGCCCGTACCGGTCACACCCTCGGCCGCCGCTGGAGGGTCACTCGCTGGGAACGACGCTGCCGAAGCGATATCGGCGGCGGTCTTTGGGAGAGATCCGACGAGCGCGTCGGCAAAGTAGTCCTTGGACCGGTCGAGGGGAACTCGATCCTGGGGGCGAGAGGGTCCTGCGATGCTGGGCACGACACTCGACAGATCGAGTTCGATCGTCTTTGAGAAGATGGGTTCTGCGGCTGGGTCGAACCACATCGACTGCGCCTTTGCGTAACTCTCGACGAGGGAGATCTGCTCCTCGGAACGCCCGGAGAAGCGCATATAGCGGAGCGTCTCGTCGTCGATCGGGAAGATGGTGATCGTCGAGCCGTACTCCGGTGACATGTTGCCGAGCGTCGCTCGGTTGGCGAGGGGGATCGAGCTGACACCGGGTCCGTAGAACTCGACGAACTTGCCCACCACCCCGTGGAACCGGAGGAGTTCGGTCACCGTCAGCACCAGATCGGTCGCCGTGGTGCCCTCGCGGAGCTCGCCGGTCAGCTTGAGTCCCACAACCTTTGGGATGAGCATCGAGATCGGCTGACCGAGCAGCGCTGCCTCGGCCTCGATCCCCCCGACACCCCATCCCATGACCCCGAGTCCGTTGACCATAGGTGTATGGGAGTCCGTGCCGACGAGAGTGTCCGGGTAGGCGAGTCCTGAGTCATCGTTGCGGAACACAACTCTGGACAGGTATTCGAGGTTGACCTGATGGCAGATCCCGGTGTCGGGTGGGACGACCTTGAAGTTGTCGAAGGCCGCCTGACCCCAGCGAAGGAACCGGTATCGCTCCTGATTTCGTTCGAACTCGACCTCGGCATTGATGCGGAACGAATCGGGAAGTCCGAACGACTCGACGGTCACCGAGTGGTCTATGACCAGTTCGACGGGAATCTGTGGGTTGATGCTCGCCGGGTCGCCACCGAGTTGGACCACGCCGTCACGCATTGCCGCAAGGTCGACGATGGCCGGAACACCCGTGAAGTCCTGCATGAGGACACGGGCAGGCATGAATGAGATTTCGCGGTCCTCCGCAGTGCCGTCCCAGTTTGCAACGGCGGTGACGTCCTCGCTCGATACCGAGCCCTCTCCCTCGTGTCGCAACAGGTTCTCGAGCAGAACCTTCATGCTGTAGGGGAGATGTTCGACCGATGGAGCGATCCCCGTCACATCGAAGTAGTCGACACTGGACCCGACGAGATCCAGAGTCCTGCGTGCACCGAAGCTGTTAGCGCCCATGTTCTGATGTCCTTTGACTCGACTTCCGACGGCTTTGTTCCTCGTACCCCGATGTCCCACCCGGTAGTCACCATAGGTCTGGGCTCTCGTCGGCGGGCTCCGTTCGGGGCCATTTTCTCTAGCGTGTGCTAGATTTATGGGATGCTGCAGCTACAGGCACGGGCGTTGGGGGACCCGACTCGGTATGAGATCTTTCGCCGGATAGCTGGCTCGCGTGACTCGTTCGACATCCCGACCCTCACCGAGGAGTTCGGTCTGAATCACAACGCGATTCGCCAGCATCTGGCCAAGCTCGTCGACGCCGGACTTGTAATCGAGTACACCGCATCGAGTCGTGGCCGCGGTCGGCCGAGGCTGCTCTATCGACTCAGCCCCTCGGCGGACAGTCGCTGGGGGCTCATCGGCCCCTACGAACGACTCGCGATGCTTCTCACCCAGGTGCTGCGTAGCGGCGATACCCCGCTTGAAGTCGGCCGCGAAGCCGGTAGGCAGGAAATGACCGCGTTGCAGGCGGTCTCGGAGTCGGCTGGTCCACTCGAGGCGCTGCTCGGCGCAATGGCCAGCCAAGGCTTTGACCCCGATCTTGAGGTCGATGGAGTAGTCGTCGAGGCTCATCTGCTCGAGTGTCCCTTCGCTTCGGCTGCCCGGGCCGATCCCGAGATCGTCTGCTCGATCCATATGGGAATGGTGGAGGGGATGGTCGAGGGGATCGAAGGGTTCGAGATGGACTCTTTCGAACAGGCGGACCCAATGAGTGGCCAGTGCTGTGTGCATGGGCATCTGGTGGGTACCAGCACCTCGGCTCAGATTGCATCCCCCGCTCGGTCCAAAGCTGAAAAGAAGGAAGGATGAGATGATCAAGACGCAGGAGTTGTCCGACCTCGACACTCGAAACGAGATACATGATCTGGTCGTCTACTTCTACCGTGAGATCGTCTTCGATGAGTTTCTCGACTATGTGTTCGAGGACGTCGCTCAAGTGGACTGGAACTCGCACATCCCCAGGCTCATCGACTACTGGTGTGGCGTGCTGCTGCGTCAGCCGGGATATGACGGGATGATGCTCGTGGCGCATGAGGAGGTGCATGGCATCGAGAGTTTCACGCTCGAACATTTCGAGCGCTGGTTCACCATGTGGGTCGGCTGCGTGAATGCCAGATGGCAGGGCCCTCATGCGGAGAAGGCGAAGAGTCACGCTGCCAACATGGCCAGAGTCATGTCCCGTCGACTGCTCGGGTCGGAATGGGACCCCGCAGTCGTGTCCGGTTGGGGCGAACTCGAAACCAGCGGGGTCGACGCCGTGTGAAGGGTCGAGCTGGTTGAGGCCACCTGCGTCGGCTGCGCTCAGTGCTGGCTTCGCTGGGCTCAGTACTGACTGAGTTCGGGCTCCGCGTAGTACACTGGCTCTCCCAGGATTTGGTTGCTGTGCACGCGGGCCACGTTCCTTGCCATGGCAAGAATGTGATCGGCGTAGGGTCCGGCCCATCCGGCCTGAACATGGTCGTGGAACAGGTTCAGCCACCGGGTGAAATGCTCCGGGGTGAACGGCTCCTGGGCGTGGACCTCGATGTGGGCTCGGAATGGGTTTCCGGCGTATCCGTGCATGCCGAAGAGGATTCGACACCAGAAGGCGGTCAGCTTGGGTAGGTGCTCCGCCCAGTCGACCTGTGCGACGTCGTTGAACATCGGCCCGAGCAGATCATCCTGGGCTACATCTGCGTAGAAGCGCCGGACCAACTCAGCTACATCGTCCGGCGTATCGAGATCTTTCGACGGGGGCGGTAACTTGGTGCCGCTACTCATTTTGTTCTCCATCAGGGCTCTCAACTGCGCTCGATCCATCTGTGACGTAGGTGTCTTGAGGGGAGCGGTGAATAGTTCTAGTCTAAACTAGAGAAAATAGAAACCACCAAGTAAACTACCTCAGGCCCACCCAACCACCCGCTTCCAAGGGAGGTTGGCTAGGCCCAGTCCAAGGAGGACAGCCCCAGATGAAGGTTTGGATCGATCAGGATCTGTGCACCGGTGACGGCCTCTGCGCCGAGATCGCACCCGACGTGTTCTGGGGCCAGGATGATGGCCTCTACTACGTCAAGGAAGTTGCGGCGCATTTCGGCGAGGAGAAGCTCTTCGACGGCAAGACCAACCCGGCCGGCGCCGAAGGAATGGCTCGCATCCCCGACTCACTGCTCGAAGCGGTCATCGAGGCCGCCGAAGAGTGCCCGGGTGAGTGCATCTTCATCGAAGTGGACTGATGCACTCGGCCGCTGGGCGGCCAACCCACATATTTCCTCTTGGAGGACGACGCCGAGATCGATGAGCGCTCTCGGGTACATCGAGACTGAACCCCTACTGATATGAGCACTGTGGAATCACCAACGGAGATCGACACCCTCGAGCCACCGGCATCGGAGACCAACGCCGATTCCGAGGGTCAGGGGAACGAAGAGATTCGTGAGTTCATAGAACGCGATTATCAGTACGGGTTCGTCTCGGATCTTGATCAGGAGATCCTGCCCAAGGGACTCAACGAGGACGTCGTCAGGTTCATCTCCGCCAAAAAAGATGAGCCCGAGTGGCTACTTGAATGGAGACTCAACGCATTCCGTCATTTCATGACGATGACCGAGCCCCATTGGCAGAACGTCAGCTTCCCCAAGATCGACTATCAGGACATCAGCTATTGGGCCGGCCCCAAGAAGAAGGGCCCTGCACCTAAGAGCCTCGACGAGATCGACCCTAAGACACGAGAGATGTTCGACAAGCTCGGCATTTCGCTGGCCGAACAGGAACGTCTCTCCGGCGTGGCCGTCGACGCGATCGTCGATTCGGTTTCGGTCGCAACGACATTCAAGACGAAGCTCGCCGAGGCGGGCGTCGTCTTCTGTTCGTTTTCGGAGGCGGTCCGTACGCATCCCGAACTGGTTCGTCAGTATCTCGGGACAGTTGTCCCTCCCAGGGACAACTTCTTCGCAGCGCTCAACTCGGCTGTGTTCTCCGACGGTTCGTTCGTGTTCGTTCCCGAAGGTGTTCGCTGCCCGATGGAACTCTCGACCTATTTCCGGATGAACGCCGCGGAGACCGGACAGTTCGAGCGGACCCTGATCATCGCCGAGAAGGGCGCAACCGTCTCGTATCTGGAGGGCTGCACGGCGCCCATGCGAGACGAGAACCAACTCCACGCGGCAGTTGTGGAACTGATCGCGCTCGACGACGCAAACATCAAATATTCCACGGTACAGAACTGGTACCCGGGCGACGAGAACGGCGTCGGCGGTATCTACAACTTCGTGACCAAGCGTGGAAAGTGCGCCGGTCACCGTTCCAAGATCTCCTGGACCCAAGTCGAGACCGGGTCCGCCATCACCTGGAAGTACCCGAGTGTCGTCCTGCAGGGCGACGATTCGGTTGGTGAGTTCTACTCGGTCGCGGTGACCACTCACTATCAGCAGGCCGATACCGGAACGAAGATGGTCCACATCGGTAAGAACACCTCGTCGACGATCGTCTCCAAGGGCATCTCGGCAGGCAAGGCGCAACAGACCTACCGCGGGCAGGTGAAGATGATGCGCTCCGCCACCGGGTCGCGGAATCACACTCAGTGCGACTCACTCCTCATCGGTTCTGACTGTGGCGCTCACACCTTCCCATACATAGAGGTGAAAAACGACAGTTCCGAGGTCGAGCACGAGGCCTCCACATCGAAGATCAGTGACGACCAACTGTTCTACTGCCGTCAGCGCGGTATGAACGAGGAGGACGCGACCTCGATGATTGTGAACGGTTTCTGTCGTGACGTGTTCGATGAACTCCCAATGGAGTTTGCAGTTGAGGCGCAGGCCCTGATGCGGGTCAGCCTCGAAGGGAGCGTCGGCTGATGCTGCGCATTGAAGATCTGAGGGCGACTATCGATGGGCGCGAGATTCTCCAGGGACTCGATCTGGAGATCAACGCGGGCGAGGTGCACGCCATCATGGGGCCCAACGGAGCGGGCAAGAGCACGCTGTCGTCGGTGCTGACCGGACGAGACGGATACGACATCTCGGGCAAGGTGACCTTCGAGGACGAGGACCTGCTCGAGATGGCTCCAGAGGAGCGTGCCGCCAAGGGCATCTTCTTGGCGTTCCAATACCCGGTGGAGATCCCCGGGGTGGGAAACATGTACTTTCTGCGCACAGCGGTCAACGCGGTGCGCCGCGAGCGTGGCGAGCCCGAAGTCGATGCCGTGACGTTCCTCGGTTCGGTCAAACAACATATGGCCGAACTCGACATGGACCCGGGAATGCTCAGCCGCTCGGTCAACGACGGCTTCTCCGGTGGTGAGAAGAAGCGAAACGAAGTTCTGCAGATGGCGATGCTGCAGCCGAAGTTGGCGATCCTGGATGAGACCGACTCGGGACTCGATATCGACGCCCTTCGACTCGTTGCCGGTGGCATCCAGAGGCTCCGGTCCCCCGAGCGGTCGATGCTCATCATTACGCACTACCCGAGACTGCTCGAATACGTAGTCCCCGACTACGTCCACGTCCTCAGTCAGGGTCGGATCATCCGCACCGGCGATGCATCTCTAGCGTATGAACTCGAGGAGGAGGGCTACCGCGGGACCGAGGCATCGTTGTCTGGAACTGGCGGAGGAGCATCCAAGTGAGCCTGTCTCCTGCGACGATCGTCGAGAGCCTTGACGGGCACTCATCGGTGAGTTCGCGCAACGGTGGCAACGTGTCCGATTCCGGTCGTGAGCGTTACCTCGAGTGGCTGGGCGCCAATGGGCTGCCCACCCGTCATGACGAAGCGTGGAAGTACTCGCCGCTGAAGGATCTTCTGGCACGGCCACTCGATCGGATCGCCTCCGACGACGATGGACTCGCCGTCGACCCGTCGGCCATCGAGGCCGCTCTCGGATCGATCAATTCCGTCGAATCCGAGATCAGGATCGTCCTTGTGGATGGCGTCTACCGCGAGGATCTCTCCGATGATGCCGAAGCTGATGGCCTGACCATCGGGTCTGTTGGTACGACGGCTATCGACCTGACGGAGACGTCGTCCGATCCGAGCAGCGCTGTTCGGAGTCGCGTCGATGGGTTCGAGATGCTCAACCGTGGACTCGGTTCCGCTGGGGTTGTTGTGGTCGCCGGTGACGGTAGAGCTGTTGAACGCCCAGTCCATGTCGTTCACCTCTGGAGTGGGTCCTCCGACGCGCTCCTGGTTCAGCCTCACATCAATATCCATGTCGGGGTCAATGCCCAACTGAGTGTCATCGAGAGCTTCGTCGCTGCCGGAAGCACCTTCACCAATGCGCTGACGACGGTGGTCATCGAGGCCGACGGCATGCTGCGTCACTACAAGCTCCAGTCACAGGCCACTGGCTCGGTCCACCTGTCGCACGTCGCGGTGACCCAACGGCGTGGTTCCTCGCTGGAGGCCGGCGCCTTCATGTTCGGTTCCAGTATCGGTCGGAATTCGATCGATGTGATCGCCGAGGGTGACAGGACATCGACCGACCTCTTCGGTCTCTACCTGCCCAGGGGATCACAACACATAGACAACGTCGTCACGGTCGAACATGCCGGACATCATGGCTCGAGCAGTCAGATCTACAAGGGTGTCATCGACGATCACGCCAGGGGTTCTTTCAGTGGTCACATCATCGTCGACCACGGAACCGTAGGGACCGACGCTCACCAGTCCAACAAGTCACTTCTGTTGGATCCGGTGGCCCAGTCCGATTCACGTCCATGGCTCGAGATCTTTGCCGACGATGTCTCCTGTACGCACGGCTCGGCGATCGGCCAGCTCGACCCGGAGTCGATGTTCTATCTGCGTTCGAGGGGGATTCCTCTAGATGATGCCCGAGCGATTCTCGTTGGCGGTTTCATCAACGAGGTGGTCGACAAGGTTCGGTCGGAGTCGATCCGCCATCATGTGATGAGACTTGTCAAGGACCAGGTCCGTTCCCGATTCACCGCCGAACTCGGAGGCGAGCTTTGACCATGAACACCACCCGAGAGGTTGTCGAGGTCTCACGTGATATTCCGGCAACCACGGTTCCCTACGGTGAGACGACCACGCTTCCGGCAGGTGAGACGGTGACGATTGTCCAGAATCTGGGTGGCAGCGTAACCGTGCGAACACCATTCGGAGTGCTGTTGCGCATCGATGGTGAGAACACCGATGCGATCGGGATTGAGCGCGAGATCCCAGAACGAGCAGTTGCCCTTCACGGCAAAGGTCCGTTCTCGATGGATCAGGTCACCAACGCGCTCCAGACCGTCTATGACCCGGAGATCCCGATCAGTATCGTCGAACTGGGTCTGATCTATCGCCTGGAAGAGGTCACCGATGATGATGGATCACGCGTGATCGAGATCGACATGACGATGACCGCTCCGGGTTGCGGCATGGGTGACGTCATCTGTGGTGATGCCGAGCGGGCGGTCCGTGGCGTGCCTGGTGTTGACGACGTCGAGGTCAACCTTGTCTTCGACCCTCCGTGGGACATGAGCCGCATGTCGGAAGCCACTCGGCTGGAGTTGGGACTGCTCTGATGGCCTCCCACCCGGTCATCGCAAAGCGGATCTACGACGATTCGAGCGATGATGATGGGGTGAGAGTGCTGGTGGACCGAGTGTGGCCCCGCGGCATCTCAAAGGAGCGGGCCCATCTCGACGAATGGTGCAAGGACGTCGCCCCCTCCACCGAACTGCGGAAGTGGTACGGCCATGATCCACAGAAGTATCAGTTGTTCCGCGAACGTTACAGAGCCGAACTGGCCGAGGGGCCCGGGGCGGAAGCGCTCGCGCATCTCCGCGAACTTAACTTGACCTCGCGACTCACGCTTCTGACCGGTTCCAAGGCACTCGACATATCCCAAGCCGCAGTTCTGGTCGATCTGATCAGCTGAGCCCTTGGTTGAGTGCCAGAGGCCCCTTGTGGGGGCATCTGGTCGTGTCGGCCCAGCAGGCATCGGCCATCGGCTGGGTCGACTCAGCCTGCCGGGTGAATCAACCGAGTTCGTCGAGGATGTCGGCCATCTCGGAGCGAAACCGACGAAGCTCATCACGATGCGTGAGCGACAGTGAGGCGAGAATCTCCTCACCCTTCTCGGTGAGGGTGATCAGTTGGCGTCGGGCATCATCTGGATCGGTGGAGGCGATCACCAGGTCGGCCTGAGCAGCGCGCTGGACCAATTCGACCGCCGAGTGATGCTTGAGTTGGAGCACCTCGGCCAGATCACCTACCGCCGGGTCCTCGCTGCCGCCCCACCCTTTGATTGCGAGCATCAACTGGTGTTGAGACGGTGTCACCCCTGCGGACCGGGCAGCGTCCTCGGAGAAACGCTGGAACACCCGGAGCGCATATCGAAACTGCGCGAGAGTCCGATAGTCCGCTGGTGAGAGTGGCCGCGAACTCATGAGGTCGCGGCCTTTGCGTTGCGAGCCTGTTGGGTATCGATGATGTTCACTGAGTTGGTGGCGACAAGGGCCACAACCGCAGCGATGATCGTCACAGGAAGGAGAGTGAGCCCGGTCATCTCGGTGATGACCAGTGTTGTGCCCAACGGGGTCTTGGTCACGCCGACGTTCAGGGCGATCATCAGGCACGCCATGAGTATCGAAACGTGGACGCCCGGAAACCAGATGTGGAACATCTGCCCCAGAGTCGCACCCATGAAGAACAACGGAATGATGAAGCCGCCTTTCCAACCCGAAGCCATGGTGACTGTAGTGCCAAGCAGCTTTGCAAGAGTTGCCACCGCAAGCACGCCGACCGTTAACTTCAGGTTCGGAAACTCCTCGATCTGAAGCTTGCCGTTCGTCAGCGCGTACGGCGACCAAAATCCGAGCAGGCCGAGCGCTATGCCTCCAGCCACGTAACGGGGACTTGCGGGCAGCTTCCTGAAGATCCAGGACATCGTCGAAGCAACCTTCGCAAAGATGATTGACCCCGCGGCCCCGACCAGTCCCAGGACCACTGCGACGGTCAGGTCGCGGGCGTGCAGCGTTGGAACTGGTGGAAACTCCCAGATCGGCTTGATCCCCAGGTCGCCGATGGCGGTGTAGACGCCAAGTCCACACAGTGATCCGACGATCGCCGGTAGCAGGGCTTCGTAGTACTGGAGGCCACGGCGGTGGAGGATTTCGAGAGCGAAGAGGGCGGAGCCGAGCGGCGCGCCGAAGAGCACTGTGAGACCGGCGGCCATTCCCGTGATCGTCAGGGTGCGGATGTCGGTCATTGGTCGATTCAGCTTGGTGCCGATCACAGTGCCGAGGGTTCCTGCGGTCTGCGTCATCGGAGCCTCGGGTCCCATGCCGGCACCGGAAGAGATACACAGCAGGGAGGCGGGGATGAGCGACCGAAGCGACTTCACATCCTCGGCGCCACCCAGCACATGTATGTTGCCCACGAGCAGTTCCACATCGCCGGTTTCGCCACCAACCTTGGTGATGAGCGCAACGACTGCACCGACGACGATGAAGATGAACAGGGTTGTCAACTCGGAGTGATGCTTCGGTCCGATAAGTTCGGTCATCAGGTGGAGGACAGCTATGTACGCTGCACCAACGAGACCGCCGATGATTCCTACGAGGATGACCGCAGGGCCAAGACCCGAACGAATGTGGATTACTGCGTCAGAGAAGGCCTGACGCCGGAGTGGGGGACGCACAGACATATCGTACCCCGATATAAAACGGATCAACCAAGTCGACGGCCCGGGTGGCTTGGGGCGGCCGTCGACTTGTCAGGGCCCCGGTCTGGGGTGGTCGCCCTCAGGCCTGGGTCGCGCCCCGTGCGGCGGCTCTCAACTCCTTGAGCTCGGCCCGACGTGCTGTGTCATCACGGATCACCGCCGCGATGCCGGCGAGGCGGTCGCTCCCTTCGATGCGCAGCAGCGAGACGGTGAACGCGATTGAGAACGTCTCGCCCTTGCTGTTCAGCGCTGGGACCTCCAGGAGTCGGTCCCCATATGAGGTGAGCCCTGTTCTCATGGTCCCGTAATAGCCATCCCAATGACGCTTGCGAAGACGTTCGGGAATGATGATGTCGAGCGACTCTCCGAGCGCCTGATCCTCGTTCCAACCGAAGATCCTTGTGGCCGCGGAGTTCCAGAAGGTGATCCTTCCATCCGCGTCGCAGACTATGACTGCGTCCGCAAGGTTGCGCATGAGTTCGGCGAGGGTGGTATCGGAGGGCGCCTCGATCTCGGTGTCATGAAGATGTCCCCAGCAGGCGGGGTCTCCACCTTCGTGATCGGTCTCGGTCATTCCATCCTCCAGGTCATTGTCGGTCTAGTGGTTCCCTCTCGCAGCGGTCCTGAAACAGGGTCAGACGAAGCGGGTCGTGCAGGTTCCTGCAGGATGCAAGAATGTCGCAATGGCGAATACCCCTGACGATGGCGTCACAGAAGTAGCGGTGGATCAAACCGGCAAGCGATCGCTCTTTGAGCCAGCCCGACTCGGAAAGCTCACCCTTAGGAACCGCTTCATCAAGGCCGCCACTTTCGAGGGTGTGAGCCCCTACGGTCGCGTCACTGACGAACTTATCGAGTTTCACCGCGAGATGGCTGAGGGGGGTGTCGCCATGACGACGGTCGCTTACATGGCGGTTGCCTCGGAGGGTCGAACACATAGGGATTGTCTGATGGCGCGGACCGAAGCTCTCGGTGACCTCAGAGCCCTGGCCGACGCTGTCCATGGGGAGGGGGCGCTCATATCCACCCAGTTGGGTCATGCGGGACCGGTCGCCAACGCCTCATCCAACGGAGCGAAGTCGCTGGCTCCAGGTCGGATGTTCAATCCTCTCGGACTCAGATTCGCCAAGGCTGCGGATGCTGGGGACATTGCACGGGTGATCGCAGACTACGAGCGAGCAACTGGGCTGTGCGTTCAGGCAGGGTTCGACGCGCTCGAGGTTCATGTGGGTCACAACTATCTGCTCAGTTCGTTCCTCAGCCCCAAGCTCAACAGGCGTTCCGACGCGTACGGCGGCTCGATCGAGAACCGGGCCAGATTCACTCTGGAGGTGATGAGGGCGGTCAGGTCGGCGGCCGGACGGGATGTCGCTGTGACGGCCAAGCTCAACATGGTTGACGGGTACAGGGGTGGACTTAATATCGAGGATTCGCTCCAGGTCGCAAAGTGGCTACAGGATGAGGACCTTGTCGACGCCATCGAACTGACCGCCGGCAGTTCCCTCATGAATCCGATGTTCTACTTCAAGGGTGATCCACCTGTGAAGGAGTTCGTCGAAACCCTTCCCTGGTATCTGCGAGGGGGTTTCCGGATGGTGGGGGACAAGTTCCTCAAGACCTATCCGTATGAGGAGGCGTACTTCGCTGAGATGGCCCGACGCTTCCGCGAAGCCCTTGATCTGCCTCTGATTCTCATGGGGGGAGTCAGTGATCTGGAGACTGCTGAGGCGGCGATTGCCGAGGGTTTCGACTTCGTTGCCATGGGCAGGGCGCTGCTGCACGACCCGTTCCTGATTGATGCCTATCGGACCGGGAAGGGCTCTGAGTCCGGGTGCATCCACTGCAATCTGTGTATGACAACGATCTACACGGGCACACATTGTCCGATCAGTGACCCGTGGCCTGGGGATCAGGTGCCCGATCGGTACCACTCGTCGATGACAAATCGTCGGTCGAAGTGAAAAAACTCTTGCAATAGCACCTTGTAGGGATCAACATGTGTAATTACGTTCATGTAATTACAACGTCTTCCATCTGAGGTTGGTCCGCCGTTTGGCCGGGGGGACCGGATCAGTCCAACGGTGGGAGCGGGGGTGACTCGGGAGACGCAATGGTGAATGCAGACATGATCGAACCAGAGGGATGGCAACTGTCAGCCAATTGTCTCGGAGTCGACCCGGATCTGTTCTTCCCTGAACGTGGGGCCTCGACCAAGGAGGCCAAGGCTGTCTGTCAGGGATGTGTCGTGCGAGAGGAATGTCTTGAGTATGCGCTCGCGAATGGCGAGAAGTTCGGAATCTGGGGTGGACTGAGCGAGCGTGAACGCCGCCGGATTCGGCGTCAGCGGTCCCTGGCCCGCGCTGCGGCTCAACTCGGCGAGCCCAAGCCCCGCTCAGCCTGAGGTAGATGGCCGACTTGAGGTCGGAGCCGATGTAGGACCGAGGCTCGCTTGAAGCGCTGCATCGCCACTCGGGGTGTCAGAAGCACTTGGGTGTGTGAATGATGGTCCGGTTCTCGGTGACCACCACATCCATGGGAACATCCCACTCGTCGGGCACGAGGGCGTCGACGAGTTGCGCCTCGAAGGCGACCCCGATCAGCCATGGCCTACCGTTGGCCCGCTGGATCGGGTCGATGGACGAGAATGCCCTGTCGTAGTAACCCGCTCCCATTCCCAGCCGATTGCCAGCGCCGTCAAGGGCGACGCATGGAACGACGATCACATCCAGTTCCCTAGCGAACAGTTCCTCAGCGAAAGGTGGTCGCGCTCCGGGCGGCGGGTCATCCGTTACTGGTTCGGCAATTCCGAACCGATTGTGTGCGAACGGTTGGCCCTCTGACCAGGAAGCGAACGTCATCGTTGCGCCCGGCCCAATTACGGGGAACCAGATCGACCACCCATGCGCCAACAGGACTTCGACCATGCCTTTTGTCGACACCTCGCCATCGAAGGGCTGATAGAGGGCAATTCGACGGCCATCGTGGGCGTCCCTGTCGCCGTTGTTGTCGTCGAGCAGCCCGAGGAGTCGTTCTGTGACGCTCTGCTCAGCGAGCGTCCTATCCGGACCTGAGATACTGCCTCTGGCAGCTCTCATTCGGCCGCGAAGTCCGGAAACGTTCAGGTCGTCGCTTTCGGAAGCGACTGGGGATTCGTCACATCTTTCATGCCCGCGATCGGTGCTCGGGTACATACGGGGTATCCTTGTGGCATGCCCAGCGGTAACGAGTGGATGATCATAGTGCTAATCGCCCTGGTGGTCTTCGGAGGTTCGCAACTCCCGAAGATCGCAAGGAACCTCGGTACGGCTCAAAAGGAGTTCAAGAAGGGACTTGCTGAGTCGAAGGCCGAGGAGGCCAAGGAGAAGCAGACGGTCGACAAGTCCACCGACGAAGCCTGAGCGCCTCTTCCGACCAGACCCTTCAGCGGGCCAGACGCGTTTGCCAAGGACTCAAGGGCGGCGGGCAGCCTGATCCTTGGGCGGGACCGGGTGCTGTTACCTACGGGCTCTGTCACCTAATCGAGCGGGGAACCTAGCGGGGACCTATGAGACGGCTTGAGCAGCAGCTCGCCTCTCGGCGCCACGTCGCTTGAGGATGCGGCGCCGTTCACGCTCGGAGGTGCCACCCCACACGCCGTGATCAATTCGGTTGGCGAGCGCGTACTCCAAGCATTGCATCTTGACAGGGCAGGTTTCGCACACCTGACGAGCCAACTCCACTCCGACCCCATCAGAAGGGAAGAAGAAGTCCGGGGACTTGTTTGCGCAATTACCTGCTGCCATCCAGTTGGTGTCTAGCACTTCAGCCTTCATACATAGATTGTGACGCTGTAGGGCAGGTATTTGTTCCAAATAATTTCGGGCCCTGAGAGGCGGCTCAAGGCGCGATGGCAAAACGGCCTTCGACGTCGCGGTTCCGACGCCCCAAGTTGCGGACCTGTCTCTTGAATCGTGAGGCGACTCTTATCGAGGTCTGAGAACAGCCTTCAGAAATGTCCGGTAACTGCTCGCGGTCAGCTCATTCATGGCCCATATTTGTGGGATGGCGAACGAGAACCCGCAGCAGCCCCCTCCATACTCCGGTGGATCGACACAGTGGAGAGTTCCGGGACCCCCGACTCCCGGGCAGGTCGCTGGACCCCCAACAAGCCCTCCCGACCTATCAGGGCAGCCATCCGGTCAACCATTTGGAGGACTCCCAACCTCGGGACTCGGTCAGTCGGCCGCCCACGCGGGAGCCCAGAGCCCGTCAGCACCGAGCCAGCCCAGTTGGTGGGGAGGTCCACCCACAACCCAGATCCCTGCAGCCAACGCTCAGTCAGGGGACCAGCATGCACCCACTGCACAGCAGCCATGGGCGATAACAGCCGGCCAGAACGGCCTTCCTACTGGGCCACCGGACTTCGGCACACCGAAAGTGGCGCCAAAAGGGGCCAAGTCGAGCCGTTCCGGAGGCTCGGGGAATATTCGATCAGCCATAGTTGGAGCACTTGTTGGCGCAATCGTCGCCGGGTTTCTCGTTGGCGCAGGACTCTGGAACAACTCGTCCCAGACCCCCGTAGCTCAGGTGGTCAACACTGCCGAACGCTCTCGACCGAGCGCCTCCATCTCAGGGAAGTCGCTCGACATCCGCTCCATCCTCGACAAGGTCGGGCCCTCAGTCGTGTCCATCCACACCGGTACCCGACAGGGTGAGGCGGCAGGAACTGGCGTCATCATCAACAAGGATGGCCTCATCCTCACCAACGCACATGTGATTGAGGGCGCCAGCACCATCAACGTCGGGTTCATCGACGGTCAGTCCGCATCTGCGGAGGTTGTCGGAGCAGTGGTGGCGAGGGACGTCGCCCTCATCAAGGCTAATAACGTCAGCGGTCTGGTACCGGCCGAACTCGGCAGTTCCGGTGACCTTCAGGTGGGTGACGACGTGGTGGCAATCGGCAACGCCCTGAACCTTGGGGACACCCCGAGTGTGACCACTGGGATCGTCTCGGCGCTCGGTCGCTCGCTCCAGTCGCCGACGGGTTACCTGCTCACTGATCTGATCCAGACCGACGCTGCGATCAATCCGGGTAACTCCGGTGGACCGCTTGTGAATACGCAGGGTCAGGTCGTCGGGGTGAACACAGCGATCCTCCAGGACGCCCAGAACATCGGATTCTCGCTCTCAATCGACTCGATCCGGTCGATCATCGATGATGTCGCTGCGGGACGAGAGGTCGATCTCAAGCGCCCGCTGCTCGGCGTCGAGTCCCTTGATGTCGCCTATCTCGACGATCAGGTGATCAGTCGGTTCAAGATCTCTTCGACCACTGGCGCATTCGTCCAGCGCGTGACCACCGATTCGGGTGCCGATGAGGCCGGGCTCCAAGCAGGAGATGTCGTCACATCCATCGACGGTCGACCGATTCGCAATGCATCGGACCTCACCAAGCGGATAGGGGAGAAGAAGCCGGGCGACAGCGTGAAGATCGGGATCGAACGAGAAGGCGTGGCAAAGTCGGTCACGGCAACTCTCGGGGAGCAGTGACGACGTGACACTGCTGACGGCGCCTTCCCATGGGGTCGCGGAGTGCGTTGGCGGTTAAGATGGGTCAGATGTCCGACCAAGCCGAAGAATTCCCAGATGAACTCGACGATGAAGAAGGCCAGCCAGTCGTGGCTGGTGTGACGATCACATATCTGGGACCGGTCGCTCCGCACTGGGATCTTCGTACGGAGTTCGGTGAGCCGGATCTGGTCAACAGCTTCAGGTCACGTGTGAATGCCCGGCTGATGCTGCTGCCTCCGCACGATCCCCAGTTCCGTCGGAACCGGGAGAGGGTGGACCGGGATGCCGAGCGGGAATTCATCGAGGTCTACTGGGACCTCGGCGACGCCGATCCAGCCAACCGCTGACCTACACGTCGCTTGTGAGACAACGCTTGCAAGCGCAATCTTCATTCGCCAGTCGTTCGTCCAAGAGTCGTTGATTGGGGCGTGACCAGTGTTGGCCGTCCCGACCAACCTCGTCTGTTGAAACTGGTTTCAGCTCCATATCCGGCAGTGGGTCGTTAGGCTTTGGTCATGGGTGTGACGGAAGCGATCCCCTCGAAATCGAACGACGTGACGTCGACTGACGTCCAGAGTCGATATCTCAATCGCGAGCTCTCATGGCTCGATTTCAACGCTCGTGTCCTGGCCCTGGCCCAGGACCCATCGACGCCCCTGCTCGAACGGGTCAAGTTCCTGGCCATCTTCAGTCAGAATCTGGACGAGTTCTTCCAGGTGCGGGTGGCTGCGATCAAGCACCTGATGGCAGTGGGTGCTCGATCGCGGACAGCCGATGGGCTCTCTCCGTCGGAACAGCTTCGAGTTGTTCAGAATCGCGCCGCTGAGCTGTGCCGCTTGGCGGATGAGACCTTCATGGGTCCGGTGCGCAACTCTCTGGATACCCACGGAATTCGCTATTCCCGATGGCGCGACCTCGATGACGAGGACAGGGAGTGGTTGAGCGGTGTCTACGAACAGCGCATCTTCCCCGTGCTCACACCACTGGCGGTCGACCCCGGACATCCATTCCCGTATATCTCCACCCTCTCACTGAATCTGGCTGTGCTCGTCGCTGACCCGGCGGAGGGTCCTCCGCGATTCGCTCGTGTCAAGGTGCCGTCCCTGCTTCCCAGGTTTGTCGTCCTGCCCGACGGAGAGCGTTTCGTAGCGCTGGAGGATGTAATCGGTGCCCACCTAGACACTCTCTTTTCGGGCATGGAGATTCATGGCAGCACCACGTTCCGGGTCACGCGCAACGCGGATCTCACAGTCGACGACGAGGAGGCCGACGACCTGATGGCTGCTGTCGAACTCGAGCTTCGTAGACGGCGCTTCGGCCAGGCCGTTCGGCTCGAGGTAGATGACGAGATCTCTGATGAGATACTCGGACTGCTCGTCGACGAACTCGAACTCGACTCGGCAGATGTCGTTCGCCACGATGCGCCCTTGGATCTGGGAGGACTCTGGGCGGTGTATTCGATCGGTCGTGACGAACTCAAGTATCCGCCGTTCGTCCCCGTCACTCCCGCTCGACTGCGGGTTGATGACGGCGAGGAGTCCTTCGACATCTTCAGTGTCCTGCGCAAGGGAGACCTACTCGTCCATCACCCATATGACGGTTTTGTCTCGACTGTCGAGGAGTTCATTCACCAGGCGGCCATCGATCCGAAGGTGTTGGCCATCAAGTTGACCCTCTACAGGACATCTGGCGACTCCTCGATCGTGGGGTCACTGATTCGTGCTGCTGAAGCTGGCAAACAGGTAGCGGTGTTGGTTGAGTTGAAGGCTCGCTTTGATGAGGAACGCAACATCGAGTGGGCCAAGCGGCTGGAACAGGCGGGAGTGCACGTTGTCTACGGACTCGTCGGCCTGAAGATCCACACGAAGACGACCCTGGTCGTGCGAAACGAGCCCGAGGGAGCGCGGACGTACTGCCACGTTGGGACTGGCAACTACAACCCCACAACGGCACGTATCTATGAGGACATCGGCCTTTTCACCGCGGATGAGAAGGTGGGCAAGGACCTGATGGCGATGTTCAACTACCTCACCGGGTACGCCCGCGACGTCCACTACGACAGCCTTCTCGTCGCTCCGCACACACTCCGATCCGGTCTGGTCGAGTTGATTCGCAGGGAGAGGCAAGCCCCGCCGGGGTGCGGGAGAATCACCATGAAGCTGAACAGCCTGGTGGATGCCGAGATGATCGATGAGCTCTACGCAGCGTCGTCCGACGGCGTGCACATCGACCTGATCGTCAGGGGCATCTGTTGTCTTCGCCCCGGTGTTCCGGGTCTGTCCGAGAACATCGCCGTGCGCAGCATCGTCGGGCGTTATCTGGAGCACTCACGTATCTACCGTTTCGACAATGGTGCTGCAGCGGGGGAGCCGGTCCACCTCATCGGTTCGGCGGACCTGATGCCCAGGAACCTCGATCGCCGAGTCGAGGCGGTCGTCCCTGTCCGGGACCGTGCACTGACGGCGAGGATCGATGAGATTCTCGCGGTCAATCTGGAGGATGACTCTCTTGCGTGGGTCCTGACCGACTCGAAATGGAGCGAGGCACCTCGCAAGGACACTGTCGAGACCCACAGTGAATTCGAACGGCGTGCCCTCGCGAGGGTTGCGGCAGCGCGTCGGTAGCAGACTTGCCAACAGCCTCAGCAGTTCCGAATCAGTGTCGACTCGGTCCCGCGAAGAGTTAACCCTGTGTTCACCTTCCGATAGCCGAATCGTCACACTGCAGAACTACCCTCGGTCCCGATGTCGGATCGAGGCGACAATCTGGTGTCCCGGCGCCGGGCAGCATTGCGGATTCTCGCCGTCGTAGTCCCCTTGGCGGTTACGACAGCATGCGGGCCGAGCGCCGCCAACAGTGGCGAGATCGACCTGCCGGGCGCTATGCGAGAGCGGATCGAGGCCCTTGAGTCCCGCATCGTCGGCGGAGGAGCAAGCTTTCCCGACGCCTTCTATCAAGCGGTCAACACGGACTTCAACAAGATCGCGGGAGGTGAGCTGGTCACCTATGCGAAGAGTGGATCAGCCGACGGTCGCAATCAGTTGAACTCGGGCACTCTGGATTTTGCGGGTTCTGACTCCCTCCCCAAGGCCGACGAGCAACTGCCGGAGGATCTCCTGTTCTTCCCGACGGTGGCGGCGCCCATCACCATCTCCTACAACCTGTCGTCGGTTGACGAGTTGGCTCTCGGGCCTTTGACGCTTGCTGCGATATTCCAAGCCGACATCACTCGTTGGAACGCCCCAGAGATCGCAGCTGACAACCCAGGAGTGTCGTTGCCGGATCTGCCGATAACGGTGGTCCATCGTTCCGATGGTTCGGGCACCACCAAGAACTTCACGTCCTATCTGGGCTCGGCCGCCCCCGGGCTGTGGCGACTTGGTGTCGGCGACGAGGTCGCATGGCCATCGGTGACCCAGGGGGCGGAGAAGAACTCGGGTGTGGCAGAGGTGATCAAGAAGACATCGGGCTCAATCGGCTATGTCGACCTCGGCGACGCTGCCAAGGCTGGGCTGTCGATAGCCCGCGTGCAGAACTCGGCCGGGCACTACATGCTTCCCACAGCCGAGGCCGTTGAACTCGCGCTTGAGGGCGCCGATGTCGCGGCAGATCTGACATTCAATCCGCTGAACTCGCCCGGCGAGGGCGCTTATCCGATCACGGCACCAACATGGATTCTCGTCTCCGCCAGGAATGCTCCCGACGAGGTCGAGTCGCTCAGGGCCTATCTCGAATATCTCCTCGGACCAGCCCAGTCACAGGCGCTCGCGTTGGGCTATGTGCCCCTCCCGAAGTCGCTCGCTGAAAAGGCGATCGCACAGATCGACAGGCTCCACTCATGACAATGGCCCTGTCAGAGTCCGAACTGTCAGAGTCTGAGCGCTCAGATACCGAGCGCTCAGAGGCCGGATTGTTGGTCACCGGAGACGGATCGGGTGCCAGAGCCGATCGGCTCTTCAGACAGACAGCGCTGTGTGCTGGGGCGATGATCCTCGTCGTCCTGGGACTGATCGTCATCGCCACGACTCGCGACGCCTGGCCCGCATTCGCCGACCTTGGTCCCGACTACTTCTTCGGAACCATCTGGAGCCCCGCTGATGGGAAGTTCGGGATCGTCCCCCTTGTCTACGGGACCGTCGTCGTGTCGCTCATAGCGGTCGCGTTCTCGGTTCCGGTCAGCGTTGGTATCGCACTGTTCATCACCGAGGTGGCCACCAAGCGCGTACGTGGTGTGGTGACCATGACGGTCGACCTGCTCGCAGCTGTGCCGTCGGTGGTGTTCGGCCTTTGGGGTTTCTACCAACTCATCCCGCTCTTCCAGGGAGTCTTCAATTCGATCGCCGATCTCCTTGCCCCGATACCTGTGTTGCGTTCTGTGTTCGGTCACGGCTCCGGGTCAGGTTTCATGAGCGCCGGAATAGTCCTTGCGCTGATGATCACACCGATCATCTCCTCGGTCGCCCGTGAGGTCTTCACGACGGTTCCCCACAACGACCGGCTGGGAGCTCTGGCCCTTGGCGCGACCCGATGGGAGATGATCACTGGTGTTGTGTTGCCCCATGCGAGCGGCGGACTCACCGGAGCGATCCTGTTGGGTCTTGGGCGGGCAATGGGCGAAACCGTCGCGGTGGCGCTTCTCATCGGAGCCTCGCCACAGATATCGGCCAACCTGTTCGGCCGCGGCGAGGCGATGCCGTCACAGATCTTCCGGTCCCTCTCCGAGGCCACGGGATCCTTCCGGGCGGCTCTGTTCGGTCTGGGCGTGTGCCTGTTCGTGATAACTGTTCTGGTCAACCTCGCTGCGCGTCGAGTTGTGACGATTGCGGACCGGAAACTAAAGGGGTCGTGATGGGGTCGACCACTCAGAACAGCACGCTGGACAGCGATAAGCATCCGACAAGTCAGCGCCCGTCAGGTCAGCGGCCGATAGGCCGGGGGGTTGTCGAAGGTGCCACGATCGCCCGATCCCGACGGTTGAAGAACTCCGCCGCCACCATCGCTATGGCAGCAGCGTTTCTGGTTGCGGCCGCTCCGTTGCTGATCATGTCTGCAACGGTGGTCGCCAAAGGTGCGAAGGTCGTGGCGACAGCAGATTGGTGGACGAGCCCTATTCCCGGAGACGTCGGACGTGCCGATCTTGCGGGCAATCCGACGATGTGCCGACTCGGCTTCGGTGACCCGGTCGCCTGCGAGCAGGGGGAAGGCGCAAGCTCGATCGTCAAGGGGATGCAACCTGCAATCGTCGGTACCCTCCTTACCGTCGTCGGCGCATCGGTACTGGCGGTACCCGTTGGTGTCATGGGAGCGGTGTATCTGAACGAGTACGGGAAGAAGAACCGTCTGGCCCGAACCATCCGGTTCATGACCGAGGTGATGGTCGGAGTCCCATCGGTCGTGATGGGCGTGTTCGTCTACTCGATATGGGTGATCCGTTTCGGTACAGCTGGCAAGTCAGCGTTTGCGGCGTCGTTGGCGCTTGCATGTCTGATGCTCCCCATTGTCGTGCGGTCCACCGAGGAGATGCTGCGACTCGTTCCGGACTCATTGCGCGAGGCCTCCGCGGCGCTCGGAACCCGGACATGGAAGACGACGGTGAAGGTCGTGTTGCCGGCAGCGGTCGCGGGAATCGTCTCCGGTTGCCTACTGGCGGTCGCACGAGCAGCCGGAGAGACCGCACCCGTCGTCTTCACGATCGGATTTGTGACAACCACCAATTGGTCCTTCACAGGCCAGAACACCACCCTGTCCGCTCAGATCTATTCCCAATTGCAAAACGGGGGATCCGTCGCAACACAACTGGCATGGGGTTCAGCGGTGACTCTTGTCGTCATTGTCCTTTTCCTGACCATCGCCGCCCGATTTGCCACAAGACGCCTGACAGCACAATGACCAGGTGAGCCCGATACCCGTGAATGAACAAAGTCCACAGGAGCCAAATTCAATGACTCACAAGATGGCCGCGCCCATCGATTCCACCCCGGCGCCGATGAACGCCGATAATGGCGAATCCGAGGTTCGTTTGCACGCGTTTTCCGGCCTAGGTGAGTCGCGCCTTATCCCAGGCATGGGGGACTCTGGCGATGCGATCCGTTCGCCGCTGGGCGACATTCCAGGACTCCTCAGCGAGGATACGGTCGAGGAGAATCCGGTCGTATTCGAAGTGGATGATCTAAGCGTCTATTACGGAGCCTTCCGGGCGGTTCGCGATGTCAGGATGGATGTAAGGGAACGAGAGATCACCTCGTTCATCGGCCCATCAGGCTGTGGCAAGAGCACTGTCCTGCGCTGCTTCAACAGGATGAACGATCTTGTCGCAGGGGCCCGGGTCCAAGGGCGGCTCGACTACTTCGGCGTCAACCTCTATTCGGAGCGGGTCAATCCGGTCGAGGTGCGGCGGCGAATCGGGATGGTCTTCCAGAAGCCGAATCCCTTCCCCAAGTCGATCTTCGATAACGTCGCATATGGACCCCGCATCGCCGGAATCAAGAAACGATCCGAACTTGAGGACATCGTCGAGCGATCACTTCGCCAGGCCGCGCTCTGGGATGAGGTCAAGGACCGCCTCGGCTCCTCGGCTCTGGGCATGTCCGGGGGCCAACAGCAGCGACTCTGCATTGCCAGGGCGATGGCCGTCGACCCCGAGGTCATCCTCATGGATGAACCCTGCTCAGCTCTCGATCCCATCGCCACTGCCCGCATCGAGGACCTCATGCGGGAACTCAAGAACGACTATACGATTCTGATCGTCACTCACAACATGCAACAGGCCGCCCGGGTCTCCGATGCGACGGCGTTCTTTTCGACCGAAGAGTCCGATTCAGGAGATCGACGCTCAGGTGTCCTCGTAGAGTTCGACAGAACTGACAAGATCTTCTCTGTGCCCTCGGATACACGAACCGAGAACTACATCACTGGCAGGTTCGGGTGAACATGAACGAAACACGAGTCGAGTACCACTCCGAACTCGAGGAACTCCGCACAGACCTGATCACTCTCGGTGCGCTCGTGGCCGAGACGATCGGCCGAGGGACTGCGGCACTGCTCGATCGTGACCTCCATGCTGCGCAGGTGATCATCGACGGTGACGATGTCATCGACGATTTCTCGCTCGCGCTCGAAGAGCGCTGCTACATAATCATGGCGCTGCAGTCCCCTATTGCGAGTGACCTGCGTTTCGTGTTGACGACAGTCCGACTGATCGGAGAACTCGAGCGATCAGCCGATCTCGTCGTCAACATATGCAAGGCATCCCGTCGGGTCTTCGACATCGAGTTCGACCCGGAGATCCGTGGGATCATCGAACAGATGGGTGTCGAGGCAACGGTTCTCACACGAAAGGCGATCGATGCCTATGTCGACTCGAACGTCTCGCTCGCAACGGCGCTCGATGACATCGATGACCGACTCGATGATCTACAGGTCGGCTACATGCAGGCCATCCTTCGATCCCATTCCGAGGGGCATCTGAATCTTCAGGGCGCAGTCCAACTAGCGATGATCGGTCGTTACTACGAGCGAATCGGCGACCATGCCGTGAATATCGGCGAGCGGGTCAACTACATGGTGACCGGATGGCTTCCGGAGAAGGCCGGCGCTGCCCGACAGAGGATGCGTGAATCCGAGGCCCGAGACGCGCAGGCGGGCGGAGCGGTTGTCGACAATGTCGGCTCCGGATTAGTCGACGATGGGGTCCGAGGCGGGGTAGTCCCGGGCGAGGGAACAGGTCAGGACGTCACTACGAACGGTGAGGCTGGAGAGGTTCGTTGAGCGCGATGCTGAGCGCTACGGAGGCTCTTGCTGCTCTGGTCCTACTGGTGATTGTCATCGCCGTTCCGAGCGCGATCGGTTTCCTGGTCGGACGGTCGGCATGGCGATCCGGGGAGACCGAAGGCTCGGGTACGCGACGAAGTGATTCGAGGCACAGCGACACCGGACATTCGGAAGCGCTACGAACTGGAGTGGGTGCGCTGGTCAACACGGGGAGCGTTCCAGTGGTGCGAAGCTCCGATGACCTCTCGGCGCGGTTGCGCGATGCCTTTGACCACATCGATCAGGCGGTGGTCATCACGGATCAGGAGGGTGTCGAGGTCTTCTTGAACTACGCGGCGGTGAATCTTCGCGACTCGCGTGATGGTCGGGTGCTGGTGGACACCGCTGCCAATGAACTCCTCCGAGAGGCGCTCGATGGGAAGGTGCAGACCAAGGAGGTGGACCTCTTCGGGCCGCCGGCTCGGACCTTCTCCATCTCGGCACGACCACTCAGCGGCTCCGCGGGACAAGGCGCGCTTGTCGTGGTCGAGGACATATCCCAACGACGTCTCACCGAGACGGTCAGGCGTGACTTCGTCGCGAATATCTCTCATGAACTGAAGTCACCCATTGGGGCCATGGGTCTCCTTGCCGACATGATCAGCCAGGACAGCGACCCCGAAGTGGTCGAACGCATGTCCAATCGAATGGTGCATGAAGCCGAGCGAGCGAGTCGGACCATCGATGACCTACTCGAGTTGGCCAGCATCGAGTTCGCCGGGGAGGCGGACTTCGCCGAGGTGTCGGCTGATTCTGTCGTGGGGGCGGCTGTGGAACGGATCTCCACGGCGGCTGACCAGGCAGATGTTCAGATCCGAGTGTTCGACGAGTTCATGGGAACAGTCGTCGGGGATCGACTCCAACTCGTCTCAGCGATTTACAATCTACTTGATAATGCAATCAAGTATTCTCCGAGTAGTTCTTTGATCGAGGTCTATGTCAAGCCGTCGAGCTTCGCCGGCATGGTCGAGTTCTCGGTCATGGACAAGGGGGTGGGGATTCCCCGTCGTGATCTGGATCGGATCTTCGAGCGGTTCTACCGGGTTGATCGAGCCAGGTCCCGCGGAACCGGAGGTACCGGACTCGGGCTGGCGATTGTCAGACATGTCGCCAATAACCACGCGGGAGAGGTGACAGTCGACTCCATCGAGGGAGTCGGCACGACATTCACCCTGCGTATCCCAACAGCCCCCGTGGATAGCAAACTGTCCAAGTGACGCGAATTCTGGTTGTCGAGGACGAGGAGTCGTTCGTAGAGGCACTCTCACTGGGACTCGGACGTGAGGGCTTTGAGCTCGACATCGCTCGTACCGGGGCAGAGGCGCTCGAGCGTTTCGAAGCCTCCCAGCCCGATCTGGTCCTACTCGACATCATGTTGCCGGTCATCTCAGGATTGGACGTGTGTCGCGAGATTCGCAGATCCTCCGCCGTCCCCATCATCATGGTGTCGGCCAAAGGGACAGAACTCGACACGGTTGTCGGGCTTGAGATCGGTGCCGACGACTATGTCTCCAAGCCCTACCGCATGCGCGAACTCGTCGCCCGGATCCGGGCGGCACTGCGACGAGGAACTATCACGGGTGTTCCGACCCTGGATTCAGATGGCGACGATGTTCTCCGCATCGGTGAGCTGATGATCGACTTCGACCGTCGTGAGGTCCGCGTTGACGGCCAACTTGTCGAGATGCCTCGCAAGGAGTTCGACCTACTGGGAATGTTGATGGAGAATGCCGGCCGAGTGGTGGAGCGTTCGACGCTGATCTCACGGGTCTGGGGCCATGACTACGTCGGTGACACCAAGACCCTCGACGTACACGTGAAACGTCTCCGTTCCAAGATCGAGGCGGACCCGTCAGAACCCCGACGCCTGCTTACGGTTCGGGGGGTTGGTTACAAGTTCAGCGACCCCGATTCCATGGGGTCGAGGTGAGGGTACCGTCACCATGAACTGGTCGGACTCTCTGACAGCAGCGCCCCAGCCCCGCTTCGAGCTCGATAAACCCTTCGGTCGGCTTGCTCTCACCCACGTGCTCAGTCTGGGGGGAGACGCGCTCGTCGCATTGGTTCTGGCCGGGTCACTTTTCTTCTCGATAGACCCTGCGGGTGCGCGGTGGCGCATCGCCTTATATCTGGCTTTCACAATGGCACCGTTCGCTCTGGTCGGTCCCTTCATCGGCCCGGTAATGGATCGGGTCAAGGGCGGCCGTCAGCTCATGCTGACCTTCACCGCGGGACTCAGGGCATTGGTTGCGGTGACAATGATTTCCAGTGCGGGGTCGGACAGCCTGCTGTTGTTCCCGGAGGCGTTCATGATGCTGGTGCTCTCGAAGACATATGCGGTCGCAAAGGCGTCCATCGTTCCGGCTACGGTCACCTCCGAGTTCGAACTCGTCGAGGCCAACTCCAAACTGCAGGTCCTGGGTGGAATCGCCGCCTTCGCCGCAGGTGTGCCGGGAGGTCTGGTGCTGTTGATCGGTGGACCGGGGGCAGTGGCGGCCTTCTGTGCGGTCGTGTTCATCGCGGCGACTGTTGCGTCGCTGCGGGTGCCGCGCACGGTCGTCGCGGAAGGCGAAGGGAACAGTCTTGGTGTCCCTCAGTTCAACGGCTCGTCGGTGCTGTCAGCGCTCACCGGAATGGGAGTGCTGCGTTGGGTCGTCGGCTTTGTGACGTTCCTTCTGGCGTTCGCACTTCGGGGTAGCGACACCAAACCGGGATTGGGCATGACGGTGGGCCACATGCTCCATGAACCGACTGGGCTGGATCTGTCGTCAGTCACGCCTCCGGGCGCCCCACCCGTGTGGCATTTCGGAGTTGTCATCACCTTCTCGGCCATTGGTGGTCTGCTGGGCGCAGCGGTCGCACCTCACGTGAGGCGAGTGATGAAGGAGGAGATGCTCCTTGTGGTCGCGCTATTCCTTGCCTCTTCTACCGGGCTGCTCGGTGCGCTCATTGGTGACCTGGTCGGAATGGGCCTTCTCGCTCTCGGGGTCGCCGTTGCCGCCGCCGCCGGCAAGCAGTCATTTGACGCAGTGGTTCAGCGCGATGCCCCCGAGTCCGAACGAGGCCGACTCTTTGGCCGCTTTGAGTCGCGGTTCCAGATCATCTGGGTGCTCGGCGCCGCTGTCCCGGTGATCATCGCCGTGCCGGTCAGAGTCGGCTCTTTCGGTGTCTTCATCATCGCCGCCGCCGGTGCCGCCTTCTACTGGATCGCTGTCCAGGCGATTTCGAGGGGTCACGAGCCGCCCAGAATTCCCGGTCGCGACGAGCTCATTGACCGCGTTCGTGGCCTGAGCCAGGACAACGACCGGAACGCGGAACAGAACGCCGAACAGACAGAGGAGCATTCGGGCGGAACCTGATCGAGGTCCCGAGGCGCACTCAGCGGTTTCCCTGAGTGCTGCGATGAGCCCCTACAGATCCAGATCGGGATAGTCGGGTATGTCGAGGTCGCCAAGTTCGTCGATCTCCATCTCTGTCGATTCGATGCCGATTCTGGCCAGCCACAGACCTGGAGCGTCCATGTCCGCTCGAGTTGGTAATGAGTTCTCATCGAGCCACAGTTGTTCAAGCGCATCCGATCCGGCACGAGTGATGACTCCGTCGACGAATGCACTGCCCAGGTCGAAGGTCGCCTGTGACAGCTCGAGACCCAGTAGACGCTCCAGGTAGCGGTTGGCTGCAGTTGCTTCGACTCTTCGTCTTCGCAGAGCCTCGGTGATCCTGGCGAAATCTGGGATCATCCTCGTTCCGATGACATCGACCACCCAGTCCACATATCCCTCGATCGTTGCCACGAGGGTCGTGATCTGCCCCATCAACAATCGCTGGCGGTCAGACTGGATCGCTCCGAGCAGCAGGTCAGGATTCGAGGTCAGGTTCTGGAGTATCTCGAGTTCAGGTTCGCTGCCGAACTCAGCATCTCCCAGATCGAGATCCCTGATCCGACGTTCTACCTCATCGGGGTCCGTGTTGAATGACGAAACGTATGCATCCAACAGAGAGAGCAGTTGGTTGCGGACATGGGGGATTGCGAGCACCCGATGATGGGCCACATCCGAAACACAGACCCACAGTCTGATGCCGTCAACCGGCAGGCTCCACGCCTCGGCGAAGGAATCAATGTTGGTCAGCACGAGCGGGATGGACCGGTTCTCGGGACGGGGGAGAGGGAATTCGTAACAGCCGAATGCGCGAATCGCCAACTGCCCGGCGGTTCCGCCAGCCATCACGCCCAGCATCATCGGACCGAGCATGGCCATCATCTGTTGCATCATCTGCTCATAGGGCAGACCCGGAACACCGAACATCGACTCGGAGTCGGGTTCCTGCTGGAACTGTTGCAACTGAGCGCGCACCGCAGCGCCGATCGAATCAGAGAGACCCTCGAGCAGGGAGCGTTCGTCGTCGAGGAAGCGTCTGGCCCATTGGGTGCGGTTGAGTGCCTCGATCGTCACGGGGGCTTCGGCCCCGAGTCCCGTGACCTCGCTGACGTGCAGTTCCGCCACTCTCGTCAGCGCTTCGATGTCGAGTCGGGCCGATGGGTCGATATTGGGTTCAGCCTGTCCCTCTGTCGCGACCGAAGCTGATATCTGATAAGCCTGCTCCCACGGGCCGGCGGAGCCACTTGTGAACATCCGCATCAGGTCCTGTACGAAGAAGTTGATCGCCCCGAACGGCTCTTCGCCGTCTGGATCCGGTTCCCCGAAGGGTGATGAATCACTCACGGCACCATGGTAGAAGGCGTCAACGGAACTCGTGTCGCGATCTGCTGAAAGCGTTTCAGGGAGAAGAACCGATGCCGGTCTCAGCGCTCTGTGTGTGGTCGGAGCCCGATGTTCTCTACGATAGGGCGGTGCACCTACCTACCCGCGCCGAGCCGGTGCCCGGAGAAAGTCGATGAACAACGTCTGGTACCTCGCGGTCGTGGTCGTCGTCAGCGCGGTTGGTGTGATGGGACTCTGGCTGCGAAGTCGACCCGCATCCTCGCCCAAGTCGTCCATCGATCAGTTCAACGACAAGATGAAGGCACTCTCGCCGGAGATGGCGATCAAGGCAGATGGCCGTCAGTCCGCAGAGCGGCGTGAATCAGCCGACGGTCAGAGTGCTGCCGCTGACGATCGAACCGGAGTGAACTGACCCTGGGACGCGACCTAGCCATCGATCTCGGTACGGCGAACACGCTCGTGTACGAGAGAGGACAGGGGATCGTGCTCAACGAGCCCTCTGTCATCGCGCTCAACACGCGCGAACATCGGGTGCTCGCCATGGGGCGCGATGCATGGAAGATGATCGGTCGTACGCCGAGCTACATCGTTGCTGTCCGACCACTTCGCAAGGGTGCGATCACGGACTTCGAGATCACCCAGGAGATGATCCACATCCTCCTCAAGCGGGTGGGAGTCTCACGCTTCAATCGCCCCCGTGTGGTCATCTGTGTGCCATCGGCGATCACTGCTGTTGAAAAACGTGCTGTTACTGAGGCGGCCCGAAAGGCCGGCGCCATAGACGCCGAGTTGATCGAACAGCCCATGGCTGCAGCGATCGGTGCGGGGCTACCCATCAACCAGGCGATGGCGAACATGGTGGTCGACATCGGCGGTGGAACATCTGAGACTGCACTGATCTCGCTTGGCGGGATCGTCTCGCTCCGTGCGGTCAGGGTTGGATCCTTCGACATCGACACAGCTGTCATCAACTACATCCGCCGCGAATATGGGATAGCCATAGGTGAGCAGACCGCAGAGGAGATCAAGATCCTCATCGGGTCCGCGTATCCCACCCCCGACGAGGTGAGGGCCGAGATTCGTGGCCGAGAGATCATGTCGGGTCTGCCTAAGACAGTCATCCTCTCCGCGGGTGAGGTCCGAACCGCAATCGCAGAACCGGTGAACCAGATGGTCGATTCTGTCGTGTCGTGTGTGTCGGAGTCCCCTCCGGAACTCGCACAGGACCTCATCGAGTACGGCATCCATCTGGTAGGCGGTGGTTCGCTTCTCAAAGGGCTCGACCTTCGCCTGTCAAAGGAATGTGAGGTTCCCGTCACAACGGTTCGCCAACCGCTCGAATCGGTGGTGCTCGGAGCGGGTCGTGTGGTGGAGAACTACGACGAACTGAGCGACCTCTTCATGAGCGCTCGCAGGTGAGGTTTCTGTTTCAGGCTCTCGACGGAGTTCCGTCACGGCAGTGTGTTTAGACAGTAAGGTGCCCCTCCAAGTCCTTTCCCAGTGACACGGAGCAGTGATGGCCCAACTTGAAGTCGATGGCGTGGGTGTCCACTTTGGCGGTGTGGTGGCGCTCGACGGGCTTTCGTTCACCATCGACAAGGGTCAGATCTGTGCGCTGATCGGCCCGAACGGGGCCGGCAAGACCACGTTGTTCAACGTCATCTCACGTATCTACGACGCGACCACAGGATCGGTCACCTTCGAGGGACACGACCTACTCGCGATGGCGCCGCACCGCATCGTCGAACTCGGCGTCGGCAGAACTTTTCAGAACCTGGCGCTGGTGCCTGGCCTGTCGGTCCTCGACAACGTGAAGATCGGTGCGCACGCCAAGAGTAAGGGCGGGTTCATCGCCTCGACACTCAGGTTGCCATGGGTGATCTCCGAGGAGAAGCGCCTGACAGAACTTGCAATGGACATCCTCGACCGGATGAGTCTCGCGGCAGTGGCCAACCACCCCTGTGCGGGCTTGCCGTTCGGGACGCTCAAGCGAATCGAGTTCGCCAGAGCGCTGGCAGCCGCCCCGAAACTGTTGATGCTCGATGAGCCCGCCAGCGGTCTGACCCACAGCGAGGTCGACGAACTCGGGTCCATCATCCAAGCGATCCGCGACGAGTTCGACCTGACCGTTCTGCTCGTGGAACACCACATGGCGATGGTCATGTCGATCTCGGAGAAGGTGGTTGTCATGGACCTCGGTCGCAAGATCGCTGAAGGTGTCCCCGAGGATGTTCGTAACGATCCACTGGTTATCGCCGCCTATCTGGGGGCATCGAAGTGATGGCTGGCGACGAGGCAACCTCCGGTACTGAACAGAAAGGCGGTCCAGCATCTGCGGCGCCGCTCCTCGAAGTCGACGGGCTTCGGGCGGGCTATGGCATCGTGGAGGTCCTCTTCGGTATCGATCTGCGGGTTGATCACAACGAGACCGTTGTGGTTCTCGGGGCCAACGGCGCGGGCAAGACCACGACGTTGCGTGCCGTGTCGGGGATGATCGCCTCCACCGGGTCGGTCCGCTTCGAAGGCGCAAGCGTCTCGGGAAAACGCCCAGATCAGCTACTCAAGCTGGGCATCGCCCATGTGCCTCAGGGGCGGGGGACCATTGGTGCGCTCACCGTCGAAGAGAACCTGCGGATCGGCGCCTACAACCGAAAGGATGCCGATGTAGCGGCCGACATCGACCGCTGGTACGAGCAGTTCCCCCGACTTGGTGAACGAAAGGGGCAGCTCGCCGGGTCCATGTCAGGTGGTGAGCAGCAGATGCTCGCCATCGCCCGCGCACTCATGTCGCGCCCGAAGTTGCTGTTGTTGGACGAACCTTCGATGGGGCTAGCGCCACTGGTGACTCAGGAGGTCTTCGATCAGCTTCGACAGATCACCGAGAACTCAGCGACGTCTGTGCTGCTGGTCGAACAGAACGCCAATCTCGCTTTGGAGTTCGCATCGCGGGCCTATGTGCTTGAGGCCGGCCAGATCGTCGCATCGGGTGCAGCAGCAGACCTGCAGGGCGATCCTGCAATTCAAAAGGCCTACCTGGGGCTGTGATGATCAGGAAAACTCGCCCCGAATCGTCGATGGAGGCCCTCCTGGTCTCGTTGGGAACCATGTCAAGCAGAGGTGGTCGTTCATGAAGGACTTTCTTCAGATCCTGATCGTCGGTATCGGTGACGGATCGGTCTATGCCATGTTGGGCCTCGGCCTGGTGGTGATCTTCCGTTCGACCGGGGTACTCAACTTCGCCCAGGGTGAGATCGCCATGTTCTCGACGTTCGTGGTTTGGACCATCCATGACCTGGGCGTTCCCATGTGGCTGGCGGTCATCGGCGGAATGGCAGGTGGTTTCATCATCGGAGCCATCATCCATGAGGTGGCGGTACGTCCGGTGGGTGATCCCCACCAGAAGCCCTTGGCCGTGGTCATTGTGACGATCGGTCTTTTCCTGGGGGTCAATGGCGCAGCGCAACTCATCTGGGGGACCGTTGACCGCCGCTTCGATCCGCTATTCGGGAGCGGAAGCGTGAATGTGGCAGGGGTCCCGATTGCCTGGCAGAAGATCGGGGCCATGGTCGTTCTCGGTGCGATCGCCTTTCTGTTCTTCGTCGTGTTCCAGAAGACGAAGCTGGGGCTCGCCATGCGGGCGGTTGCATCCAACTCCGAATCCGCCGGGCTGGTCGGCATTCCGGTACCCCGGCTGCTCATGTTGGGTTGGGGTTTCGCTGCGGCGGTCGGAACGGTCGCTGGTGTATTCACGACATCGGTCCTCGGAGGGCTTGGCCCGAACCTGATGCAACTCACCCTCATCTTCGGTTTCGCAGCGATCACACTCGGTGGCTTTGACTCACTCGTCGGTGCGATCGTCGGAGGCCTGATAGTAGGTGTGTTGACCTCCACGCTCCCACGGTATGTGGAGCAGTTCGAGAAGATGCCGCTCGCCCCGGCGTTCATCCTGATCCTCTTGGTGTTGCTCATCAGGCCCCAAGGCCTCTTTGGCAAGAAGGACGTGACACGCGTATGACCGAGTCGACCGATTCCGTCTCCAGTTCGGACCGCAGTCCCGCAGGCCCCTCGCAGTCGCCCGCCGATGGGAGCACAGCGAGGACCGTGACTCGCGCCAGGCGTGTCCACCCAGCCACGATCGTCGCATGGATCGTGGTGGCCGTTGTGGTGATCGCCCTGCCCTTCCAACTTCAGGCATTCCGTGTGAATCAGATGAGCGCTTGGATGACCATCGCCATTGCGGCTCTCGGATTGAACCTGCTCACCGGCTTTAACGGACAGATATCGGTTGGTCACGGAGCGCTTTTCGGTGTCGGTGCGTATACGGCTGGCCTGATGATCATCAAAGTTCATTCGCCACTGCTGGTTGCAGTGCTCGCAGCAGGAGTCGTGTGCTTCATCGTCGGTGTGCTGGTGGGGCTACCGGCCCTGCGAATCCGGGGCCTCTATCTGGCGCTGGTTACTCTGGCGGTTGCGACCCTGTTCCCGCTGGCGGTTGAACAATTCAACTCGCTCACCGGAGGTAACAGGGGCCTGGAGATCCGCACCGAGCAGATGTCGTCGCGTGGGTTCATGAAGATGCTCCCGGTTCGGCTGGCCTCTCCATTTGAAGGGTTAGCAGATGACCAGTGGCAGTACTTCCTGTTTCTGGCCGCGACCGTCATCTGCCTTCTGCTCACCAGAAATCTGATCAAGAGTCGGGTTGGTAGGTCGCTTGTTGCCGTACGTGACAACGAGACAGCAGCAGCGGTCTCGGGAGTTCCGGTCGCTCAGACCAAGATCATCACATTCGGGATCGGCTCCGCACTTGCGGGTATCGGCGGGGCTCTCTTCGCTATCGATCTCGGTCAGATCTACCCGAGTTCGTTCACCATCGTCATCTCGATCTACTTCCTCGTAGCGGTGGTCGTCGGTGGAGCGGCGAGCACTGTGGGGCCCGTGATCGGCGCTGTGCTCTACGGAGTCTTCAGTGACGTGGTCATACCCGAACTCCCGGACCGGCTACAGCCGGCGCGGGCTGTGATTCTTGGAGTCCTGTTGATCTTCCTGATGCTCGCGGCGCCAGGTGGTCTAGTTGGAGTCTTCAAGTCGACCAAGGCCAAGATGACGATCCGTAAGGCCGCGAAGGCCGCGTCTGCGAACGCTGCAGCCTGATCGGAATCCAAGCAATCCGATCGTTCGCAATCTAAGGTTCCATCCAATTCCCAACCAGGAGGCAACCATGAAACAACCATGGAAGGTTGCGGCAGCGGGAGTGCTCGCCGTCTCAATCGCAATCAGTGGCTGTTCCAGCCGCGACGATTCGTCGGATAAGACCGACGATACGACCGCAGATGGCGGCAAGGGTACCCAGGCGGCGTCGGGCAACTTCATCAACCCCGATGAGGACTGCACGAATTACAACGGAACCGCAGGTGTCGAAGGCAACACGATCAAGATCGGAACAATTCGGCCCGAGACAGGTCCGTACTCGATCTATGACAACGTGACCAAGGGTATGGACGCCTATTTCAAGGCCAAGAACGCAAGCGGTGGTATCGAGGCCGGTGACGGCAAGAAGTACCAGATCGAACTCATAAAGAAGAATGACGAGTACGACCCCGCCAAGACTCCTGCTCTCGCCAAGGAACTCGTCGAGAAGGAAGGCGTCTTCGCTCTCGTCGGTGATATCGGCACCGAGCCGAACAAGGCCATCCGCGACTACATGAACGAGAACTGTGTGCCGAACATCGGTCTCGCCACGGGTTCCTCCGAATGGGGTAAGGCGAATGAGTATCCGTGGTACTTCGCTGGTCTTCCGGCATACGCCACTGAGGCACATGCCTGGGCCGAATACCTGAAGAAGGAGACTCCCGAGGCGAAGGTCGCCCTGTTGTATCAGGATGACGACTTCGGTCAGGCCTACAAGTCCTCTCTGGAGCGCAACTTCGAAGGCTCGGATATCAAGATTGTCGC
>CAUJEC010000165.1 GCA_963169245.1 Actinomycetota bacterium | reverse complement strand
ATTGCATCTGGCAGCAGCCATGGACTCGCGAGGTTACGGCTCCACGATGCAGGTGGCGCCAGGCCAACGACGACTCACCGGGGCGCTCGTCATCGGTGGAATGGGTGGAATCTGCATCGGTGTCTACGGACTGCTCGATGCATCGTCACCCCCCTTGTTCGGCGTTCCGGCTCTGACGATCGGGCTTGTCCTCGCCGTCGTCGGATTTGTGGCGAGCGGGTCCAAGGTCAGGCGGACGAGTTACCGTCCCGACTCGTGGCGAGCGCCCGAAGTCGCGGTGGCGCTGTGCGGTGGCGCTGTCGCGGTGGTCATGTTCATTGCGGCGAGAAGCAATCCTGAATCGCTCCACCCGTCGACCCAGCCGCTCGTGTGGCCCCAACTGCCAGTGGTCGCGACGCTCGGGGTGCTGATCGGTGTTGTGCCGGCATGGGTGGCGCCGCCGGTTCGGAGGTCATCGCTGTGATCCGATTCGACGACGTCTCTGTCACTTATCCCGATGCTGAGGAGCCAACGCTTAGGGATGTGGAACTGGCGATCGAGGAGGGCGAACTCGCTCTGGTGGTCGGGCGAACAGGCTCGGGTAAGTCGACACTGCTCGGTTGCATCAACGGCCTCGTTCCACATTTCACCGGAGGGCACCTGAGCGGAACCGTCAGTGTGGCCGGTCGAAAGACCCAGGACCACCCGCCCCGTGAACTCGCCGAGGTCGTGGGTGTGGTCGGGCAGGACCCGCTCGACGGTTTCGTCACCGACACCGTCGAGGAGGAACTCGCCTACTCGATGGAACAACTCGGCATCCCACACGACGTGATGCGCAAGCGGGTTGAGGAGACGCTCGACATCCTCGGTATCGCGGACCTTCGGCGACGGTCGCTTCGCTCGCTCTCGGGTGGTCAACAACAGAGGGTCGCAATTGGATCGGTGCTCACCGCTCAACCCCGAGTTCTGGTGCTGGACGAGCCCACCTCCGCGCTCGACCCGACGGCATCCGAGGAGGTGCTGGCGACCATCACACGACTTGTGCACGATCTCGGCGTCACGGTCGTGATAGCCGAACATCGACTGGAGCGAGTCATCCAGTATGCGGACAAAGTGGCCTATCTACCGGGTGACGGAACAGTCCAGATCGGGTCGCCCGCCGAGATGATGCGGGTCACATCGATTGCTCCACCGGTTGTGGAACTGGGCCGTCTTGTCGGATGGTCGCCTTTACCGTTGTCGGTTCGTGATGCCCGACGGCTAGCAGGGCCTCTTCGGGACCAGCTTGCGACCCTCGATCCCGGGCCGACGGGCTCTGCTCCCGCCTCCACCCCATCTGCCGCTGCGGAGGTGCCTGTCATCTCTGCCCGTGGGGTGACGGTGACCTATGGCGACGTAGTCGCGGTTCGCAATGTGGACCTGGACCTACGCTCGGGCGAGATCACAGCGCTGATGGGGCGAAACGGTTCTGGTAAGTCGTCCCTGATGTGGGTGATGCAGGGGAGTGGCAGACGCTCAGGTGGCACTGTCATGGTCTTGTCGAGCGACAGTGGAGAACAGGACCCGGCCAAGCTCTCTCCCGGTGAGGCCAGACGACTGGTTGGCCTGGTTCCCCAGACGCCCGCCGATCTGTTGTATCTGGCGACAGTCGGGGCGGAGTGCTCCCAGGCCGACAGAGATTCATCCGCTCCGCCCGGGACATGCGCAACGCTCCTGGAACGCATCGTCGGCGACATCGACCCCTCGTCGCATCCCCGCGATCTGTCCGAGGGGCAGCGTCTGTGTCTAGTGCTTGCCATCCAGTTGAGCGCGTCACCGGGAGTCGTGCTGTTGGACGAGCCGACTCGTGGACTCGACTACCGGGCCAAGTCGAACCTGATCGCGGTGCTCAGGGAACTCTCCGATTCGGGGCGAGCAGTGATGGTGTCGACTCACGATGTCGAGTTCGTGGCCATGTGTGCGGACAGGGTGGTCGTTATGGCCGAGGGCGAGATCGTCGCCAACGGACCAACCGCCGAGGTAATTGTGGCCTCGCCGTCGTTCGCCCCGCAGGTGGCGAAGGTGCTCTACCCACTCGAATGGCTGAATGTCGATCAGGTCCGGTCAGCTCTGGCGAGCGAGGGTTCATGAGTGCCGTTGTGCCGATGTCAACCCGTAGGAACGTCGTGCCGATCGGCCTGCGCTCGGGTGTCGTCTTGTTGATCGCCTCGGTGGCGGGGCTCACGATGTTCCTCTGGCCGCTGCTGGTGAGCCCGTCCGAGTCGACGTCGCACCGTTCGGATGCACCGTTCGTGTTCGTCATGATCCTTCCTGTGATCCTGATGGTGGTGCTGGCCGAACTCCGAGGTGGCGGAATCGATACCAAGTCCTTGGCGATGCTCGGTGTCCTCTCCGCCATAGGCGCGGCGCTACGGCCGATGGGCGCCGGCGTGGCCGGAATCGAAACTGTCTTCTTCTTGTTGATCCTCGCCGGGCGGGTCTACGGACCGGGGTTCGGGTTCGTCCTGGGCAACACGACGATGTTTGCATCGGCACTGATCACTGCGGGAGTCGGGCCATGGCTTCCGTTCCAGATGCTCGCAGCGGGGTGGGTCGGCATGGGAGCCGGGATGCTTCCGAAGGTCCGAGGCAGAGCAGAGATAGCGCTGTTGGCTCTCTATGGAATTGTCGCAGCCTTCGCGTACGGCTTCGTCATGAACATGTGGTTCTGGCCCTTCTCGATCGGCACTGACACGCAACTGTCCTACGTGCCGGGCGATGCCGTGATCTCGAACCTGCACCGGTTCGTGCTCTACACAATTGGTACATCCACGCTCGGTTGGGACATCGGTCGGGCGGTCACCAACGCTGTTGCAATCGCGCTACTCGGCCCAGCAGTGCTGGTCACCCTCCGTCGCGCAGTGCGACGGGCCGCCTTCGACTCTCCCGCTACGTTTCAGAATGGCGGGTGATTGGCGATCGCCTCCTGCCCTGTGACAGGTGCTGAGAGCGGTGTGCCCGTGGTGCGACGAACGCTGATGATCTCGGCCTTCAGCTTCACTGTTCCCGAAACCGTCCCGCTGGCGCTGCGGCTAGCGTTGATCGTCCCGAGGGCTCCCGGCCCAGACGATGCGATGTAGGTGCGAGCGCTGCGTTTGAGGACCTTGACGTTGTTGTCTGTGGCAACAGTCGTCGCTCCGGTGTGGCTGATCTTGGTGAAGCGAAGCGTATAGGTGAGGTCCTCGTCGCCTCTGTTCTCCAGCCAGAACCTGACGTTCCACCAGCCTGTTCTGGCCACCGAGTTGTTCCACGCGACTTGTGAGCGCGCCGGATCCATCGCTGCGCTGAAGATCAGCCTCGACACCGCGACCGAACCTGCACAGGTCACCGGTTGTGAACTCGCCAGATCCATCTGACGGCACGGCGTCTGTTTGCCGGTCGGGCGCGCCTGGATCAC
>CAUJEC010000164.1 GCA_963169245.1 Actinomycetota bacterium | reverse complement strand
AGAGTTCCCCCAGACCTGTATGCGATCTGATCGTCGGTCAGCGATCGAACAGTGGGCTATGAGCCATCGCGATGCCATGGCCAACGAGACCGATCTGGGTATCGGTTCACTCAAATCGCCCGAGATGTTCGAGGCGGTCGGCAGATTCGTCAGTGGGGAGGGGAGACACGGGTCGGGGGTGTGAGTCCCTTGTGTGCCAGGAGTCGGAGCGCGTTGGCCACCACCACCAGGGTGGAACCCTCATGGGCGATCACCGCTGGACCAATCCCGATGCCAGCGATGGTCAGCGGAATCAGTACCGTAACCATCCCGAGACTGATGAACAGGTTCTGTCTGATCACACCACTCGAGCGACGAGCCAGATGAACAGCGAAGGGCAGGCGGTCCAGGCGGTCACTCATGAGGGCGATGTCCGCGGTCTCGAGAGCAACGGCGCTTCCCGCTGCACCCATTGCGATACCAACACTCGACGACGCAAGGGCAGGCGCGTCGTTGACGCCGTCGCCCACCATCGCCACCCCACGACGGTGTTGAGTCGCGAGTTCACGAATGGCGGTGACCTTGTCCTCTGGAAGAAGTCCACCGCGAGCTTCGGTGATACCAACCTGTGAGGCGACCGCATCGGCCACCCCCTGATGATCACCAGAGAGCATGACCGTGCTGTGAATGCCCAGACCGACGAGCGCTTCGATGGTGGCTGCGGCCTCGGCTCGCGGGGTGTCCATCACGCCGAGCACTCCCAACGTGGTGCCATCACGGCTGACGATCATCGTGGTGGCACCGGATGATTCGAGTCTGTTCAGCGTCGTCTCCAGGGCGGGAGCCACCAATGCGGCGGGCGGATCCCCTTCGCTGGATTCGACTGTGGGGGACACTGAGGCCAGAGATCGAGAACCGATGAGGATGAGGCTCCCGTCGAGGGTTGCGGTGACACCTCGTCCGATCTCAGCCCGCACCCCGGTTGCGGTCAGTTGCGGTAGGTCATCGGCAAACTCGGCAGCGCCAGAGGTGACGGCCCGAGCGATCGGATGGTCGCTCTGTGCCTCGACTGCGACGGCGATCGACAGGAGTTCCTCGACCGTGACCCCCGGGCAGGGTTCGACGGCGACGAGCCGAGGGCGCCCCTCGGTGAGAGTGCCCGTCTTGTCGAAGGCCATCGTGCACACCTGACCGAGAGTCTCGAGCGGCCCGCCACCCTTCACGAGCACACCATCGCGCGCGGATCTTGCGATGCCAGCCAGCACGGCGCTTGGCGTCGCGATTGCGAGGGCGCAGGGACTCGACGCGACGAGCACTGCCATGGCTCGTAGGAACGTTGGGCGGAATTCGGCACCGAAGAGCAGCGGGACGGCCAACAACAACGTGACCAGTACCAGCACCGACGGCACGAAGATCCGGACGATGCGCTGTGTGAGCCGCTGGGTGGGGGAGACCTGGGTCTCGGCTTCGGCAACCATCCTCACAACCCGGGCTAGGGTCGAATCCTCGGCGGTCCTTGCCACTCGAACCTCGATCGCGCTCGGACCGTTGAGCGTCCCGGAGAAAACGGTGTTGTCTCGGCGAACTGTGTTGAGGTTCAACTCCGTCGGGTCCGAGTCCCGAAACTCTGGTGCTGGAGCCTTGTCGGCCGGTGTGCTCTCGCCGGTCACCGGGGATTCGTCGACCGTAGTTGTTCCTTTTACAACTATTCCGTCTGCGCTGATTCGATCGTTGGGTCTGACCACCAAGATGTCGCCCACCCGGACGTCGGCTACGGCGACCTCCAGGATCGAACCGTCGCGGTCGAGTAGGTGGGCGGTGGTCGGCGCGAGTTCGCCAAGAGACTCGATCTCTCGGCGGGCACGCGACATTGCGAATCCCTCCAGCCCATGTCCGAGAGAGAACAGAACCAACAGCAGTGCCGCATCGGACCAGTCGCCGAGAGCCGCCGCTCCTGCTGCGGCGGCAAGCATGAGCATCTCGATGTCAAAGCGACGGGCCATCAGGGTTGAGAGCACATCGCGTCCCACCATGAACCCCGTTACCGTCGCCGTGGCCACGTAGGCGAGCGTCACTGGTAGATCCAGGTCCGTCACCCAGTCGAGGATCCTCGCAACCATGAACACGACGAACGCAACGGCGGAGACAGCGAGCTCGACGTTGCTGTTATGGCTGTGCCCGGCGTGGTCATGGCTGTGGCTGCGTCCATCGCCGTGGTCATGGCCATCTCGCTCGTCATGGTCGTGGCCGTCATGGTCGTGACCATCCTGATTGTGATCACCCTGATTGTGATCGTGCTGGCTGATGTCGTGGCTGCCGAGGTCGTGTCTGCCAACCTCGCGTCCGTGATCGCCGCTGTCACGTTGGCGCGCATGAGCCCTCGCAACTGTTACCAGATCAAGGGCCAAACCGGCATCCTCGACTGCCTCAGCTAAGTCCTTCTCGTTGGTGAGAAGGCGGTCGAACTCGATCCGGGCGGCTCCTCCAGTTGCCACCTCGGCATCAAGAACCCCGGGCAGGCGCCGAATCTCGGCGGAGGCATTGCGAGCCCTTGTCGAATGGGTGATGCCCTGCAACTGCCAAAGAACGTGTCCGTACCGCTTGGAGATCTGAGCTCCGGCGCTACGCGCCCGGTCATTGAGCCTGGCCAGCGATAGACCGCCGCGTTCCACACTCAGACACAACTGCGCTGGTGACTCGCCGGTTGCGGGATGAATATGGGCGTCACCGATTCCATCCGTGGCATCGAGCACGGCCAACAGCTCTTCCACGCACCTGTCATGCAGTCCGTGTGCCTCGGGGAGAACGATGTCCAGATCTATCTGGAGGTCGTGTGGCATTGGATGGTTCCTGATGGTTGGTGCTGGGGCGGAGTGGTCGAGCGAGGATGGCCGGAACGGAGAGTCGGGCTCTTAGGTCGCTCCCTACCCGCCAGAGGCGATAATCGCGATGATCCACAACCCGGACCATGCGATCCCGAGGCTCGAAAGGATTAGCCCGGCGATGGCCAGACCCTTGCCGGTGCCGGTCTGGTTGGCCTTCTGAAGGCCGATGATTCCGCAGATCAGGCCCGGAATGCCAAGCAGGACTCCGAAGCAGAGCATCGCCCCGATACCGAGGATCAGCGAGACGATCGCAGGTGAATTTGTCGGCTGATCCCGGAGCGATCCGTAGGGAACCCCCATCGGTTGTTCGAACCCTCCGGGCGCGGGTGCCTGTGCGTACTGTCCGGGTACGGGTGGCTGTTGGCCATACGGGGGAGGCCCTCCGAACTGGGCAGGCTCGCCGTACTGGCCAGGAGGGGGAGGCGGCTGCCCATATTGACCTGACGGCATCGTGAATGTTCCCGCCGGACC
>CAUJEC010000163.1 GCA_963169245.1 Actinomycetota bacterium | reverse complement strand
GCACAGCGATGCAGTGCGTTGGTTATGCCAAGCCCGCGAAACTCCTGCTCTACCGCCAGCGAACCGAACTCGCAGACCACCATCGAGGGATCGATCGTATGTAGTGGGAACTTACCGATCGGCAGCTCACCGATCGGTCCGACCATCGTTCGGATGGCTCCTACCACACGGTCGTCATCGATCACGACATAGAAGGTGCTTCCGTCCCGGTACTGCTCGAAATCCTCAACCCAGTTTCGGGGTGAGGGCTCACAAAAGCCCATCTCGCGGTAGATCTTGTAGACAAGACGCTCGGCCTGATCCCACAGTTCGACCTCGTCTTGGGTCACGGCTCTCAGGATCTGATGTGGTGCGCAGTGGTCGGGCGAGTAGTCGCGGTGAATCTCTGGAGGTCGACGAAGACCCAAGCCGAGTTCTCTGACTGTTGCATTGCCTTCAAGAATTGTCACGCACTGAGCCCTCAGAACGTGTTCGCCCCAGCAACACCGACGGCGTCGAACGTTGCGCCACGCAGTGAATCACAGTCAGCTGTGAAAGCGCATAGGTAATTCTACCCAAGTGGCTCAAGAGTCGTCGGTTTTTGGTCGAGAATGCGCCCGCGGCGGCGGCTTAGTGGGTCGTCGTCGGGGCGGGTACCCTCGGTGATGTGTTGAATCTCGTGCTCCCCAAGGGCTCCCTCGAAAAGGCGACCATGGAGTTGTTCTCCGCCGCCGACCTCTCCGTGAGCCGTAGTTCCTCTGTCGCCTACAAGGCGGATATCGACGACCCCCGTATTGAGGGCGTTCGGATCCTTCGACCCCAGGAGATTCCGGTCTATGTCGCAGAAGGACTCTTCGATCTTGGTATCACCGGACGTGACTGGATCGAGGAGACCAACTCCGACGTCGTGAGCCTGGGTGAGCTCCGTTACTCAAAGGCGACGAGCCGCCCTATCCGCGTTGTCCTGGCCGTGCCGGAGGATTCCGATATGCAAAGCGCTAAGGATCTGCCCGATGGAGTCCGTGTCTCAACGGAGTACATGGGAATAACAAAGCGCTATTTCGAGGGATTGGGTATCAAGGCCGATCTGCGCCTGTCCTATGGTGCGACAGAGGCGAAGGTCCCAGACATCGTCGACTGCATCGTCGAGATCACCGAGACCGGTCGAGCACTTCATGCAGCCGGCCTGCGAATCGTCGATGAGATCCTGGTCTCCTACACCGAGATGGTTGCAAATCCGGTCGCATACGCAGACCCGCAGAAGCGTCACGCCATGGAGCAGATAATGACGTTGCTCCTCGGGGTCATGGAGGCCCGCGGCTCGGTACTCGTGAAGCTCAACGTGGGTAAGGACGGCCTTGAGAAGGTGATCTCGGTTCTGCCGGCGATGAAGACACCGACTGTGAATGAGCTCTACGGGTCTGCCGGCTATGCGGTGGAGACCGTTGTCCCGAAGAACAGGATCAACATCCTGATTCCCGAGCTCAAGGACGCTGGAGCGACCGACATCATCGAATTGCCACTCGAGAAGATCGTTCGCTGAGGCGAGATCTTGGCATCATCTCAGCGTCGCAGAGGAGTCGTGGTGGATTTCGACGGTCCCCGAGGATTGGGGACTCTCAGAGATGACCTCGACGGCACCCTGATCGAGTTCCATTGCACCGCTATTGTCGACGGCACTAGGACGATACCGATCAACGAGGCGGTCAGTTACGAGCCCGTACTGACTCACGTCGGACGAACCGAAGCGACTCGCATCACCCGATTGGACGAACCGGGTCAACCACCTTTGGCCTCGTAGACCTCCTTGACCTGAACGAAGACCATCTGCATCTGGCTGAGTGCCTCCTGCAACACCGGCTGGTTCTGCCCGAGCCGGGGCCCCACGTTGTCGACGACTGCGCGGAAACTCTCGATCACCGTGGCTGCGTCACCAAATCGTGGGGGGTCGGCTTCCAGATAGATGACAGCGAGGTCGAACAGACGCATCAGGTGATTGGCGAGCATGTCAGCTGCTGGCGTCTGTGCCATCTGCTGGCGCGCCTGCATCATCTGGGTGAGTTCTGACTGCAACTCGGCGATGTCCTCCTCGGACATCGAGTCGAGGTCTAGCCCAAGCTGTTGTGCAGCCGCCCTCAGCGGGTCGATCTGGCCGACAGTGTCGTCTCCGATACTCGGCAACTCGGTGTCGTCAGCGGCGCTCGGAGCGGGCTTTGCGACCTGGTGCTCACCCTCAGGTGTCCACAGTGAACTCATGGTGTTACAGTAGACCCGACAATTGACCAAGCGGGCACCCGCCCCTCCGTGCCACTCCGGGTGAGTACGGATCTCTGTTCGTCCAACTGATTTCGTTGGGCTTGTTCAGCGGGTGCGCGCGCATCCGCTCGTTTCGTTTTCGGGCTGATGAATCTGGTCTGGAGACAATGCGATCCCTGCGGAAAGGACGTGAATTTGAGGAGTGACCGGCCATAGCTGCTTCACACAGTGACGAAACAAGGACCAACGATCGGATTCGGGCACGAGAGGTTCGCCTGATCGATCCCGATGGAAACCAACTTGGGATCAAGTCGCTTCCCGAGGCGCTTTCAATCGCCCGTTCGATGGATCTGGATCTGGTTGAAGTTGCACCTGATGCCCGCCCACCAGTTTGTCGAATCATGAACTTCACCAAGTTCAAGTACGAGGCACAACAGAGGGCCAAGGAGTCCAAGAAGAAGGCGACCAACATCGTCGTCAAGGAGATGAAGTACCGGCCCAAGATCGGTGGCGGTGACTTCGACACCAAGACACGCAAGGTTCTGCAGTTCCTTGAGGAGGGCCACAAGGTCAAGGTGACCATCATGTTCAGGGGGCGCGAGATGCAACACCCCGAGCTTGGTCGCAGGATTCTTGACCGTGTCGCCGAACAGGTGGCCGAAGTCGGCAAGGTCGAGGTAATGCCGAAACAGGATGGTCGAAACATGACCATGGTTCTCGGCCCCGACAAGAAGGCTCAGGATCTAGCCAAGGCAAAGGCCAAGAAGGAAGCCGAACAGGCCGACGGACAGATATCCGACAGCGCCGCCGCAGAAGTTGGCGCTGATGCAATTGACCCGAGCGTGAATGAGGCGACAGTGGGTGACGAAGTCACCTCCGAAGCCCCGGAACCTGCCGAGTCGGTTGCCGAGGCTCCGGCCGAGCCCGAAGCAGTCACCCCTCCGGCATCCTGAGCCACGACTCAACCCCGGGCACGTCTTAGGCCCCGGGCCCCGGCCAACCCCGAAGACATTCCGGTGATCGATCTCGCCGGATCAAGACCCGCCCCCATAAGGAAGAACTATGCCAAAGATGAAGACGCACTCCGGTGCGAAGAAGCGGTACAAGGTAACTGGTACCGGAAAGTTGACTCGCCGCAAGGCGAACCTCAACCACATCCTCGAAAAGAAGTCCTCGAAGCGCAAGCGTCGACTGACCGGTGACTTCGAACTCAGCAAGGGCGACGCAGCCCGCGCACGTAAGCAACTCGGTATCTGATCACTCACTGACGAAAGGAGCACACCGTGGCACGCGTCAAGGGTGGAGTTCACGCCAAGAAGAAGCGCCGCGCCGTACTCGGCAAGGCAAAGGGTTACTACGGCAATCGCAGCCGTTCATTCAAGTCAGCGAACGAAGCCGTCATGCACGCCGGCCAGTACGCGTTCCGCGACCGCCGCGCACGCAAGGGCGAGATGCGGCGTCTGTGGATCCAGCGCATCAACGCTGCCTGCCGTGCTGAGGGCATCAGCTACAGCCGTTTCATCAGCGGGCTGCGCCTCGCCGAAGTCGAGATCGACCGCAAGGCACTTGCTGACCTCGCCGTACGTGACAGCGCTGCGTTCGCTGCGCTCGTCGCCGTCGCCAACGAGGCCAACGCTGCCGCCGGCGTTGTGAGCGCGACCGGGGCCGACAGCTGAGCCAGCTCAGCCACAAGAGCGAGCAACTCAAGTCGGTGCGGCGTCTTTCGGGGCGCCGCACCGCTCGTTATGAGGCCGATCTGTACCTGATCGACGGGCCGGTACTGCTCGCCGAAGCAATCGAGTCCGGCGTCGAGATCGAGCACATATATGTGGAACCCGACGCACTCGATTCCAACGTCCTCGGATCGTATGGAGTGGACGAACTGGTCACACCGGTGCTCGAGGGATCCCTCGCCAAGGTTCTTGACGTCGTCAACCCAAACGGGATGGTCGCCGTTGCCCGCATGTCTCTTGGCGACGCAGCCGCTATGGCCAACTCCGCCATCGAGGCAGACGCCCCGATCCTGATGATGGTCGATGTCGCCGATCCCGGCAACGTCGGAACCCTCCTGAGGGCCGCCGAGGCGGCAGGATGTGTCGGCGTTGTCGTCGCAGGCAATTGCGCAGACCCGTTCTCTCCGAAGGTAGTGCGCGCATCCGCCGGGTCGCTCTTTCGGATTCCGGTCGCGTCGGAGGTCGATCCCGTACATGCGATCCGGAATCTCGCCACCGCGGGGGTCACTGCCTTCGCGACAGTCATCGAGGGCGGTGTTCACCCCGAGTCGGCGGATCTGGGCGGCGCGGTGGCCATAGTCGTCGGAAATGAGGCCCATGGTCTCGACGGTGACACGATCGCCGCATGTGATGGGTCCGTGTCGATACCGATGAGTGGCCGTGTCGAGTCGCTCAACGCCGCAATGGCAGCGACGATCGTGCTCTTCGAGGCCGCCCGTCAGCGTCGCGACGCCCACCGTTGCGGTTGAGCGGTGTCGATGAGCAACAATGGACATCAACGTCGGTGGACGTCATCGCCATTCATCAGCTTCGACCGCTTCGCTACACGCCTGAGTGACAGGCCCTGGAGGACCAATTCATGAGCGCCGCAGACTCCAATCCGCAATCCGCGGGCGGTGATTCCTCGATCGAAGATGTTGACTCCATCGCCATGGAGGCGACCAAGCGGATCGAGGAGGCTGCCGACCTCTCTGAGTTGGAGGCCCTTCAGCGCGAGTTCCTCGACAAGCGCTCTCCATTGAGTCAGATGAAGGCCTCGATGAAGGACCTTGATCCCGATGCCCGTAAGGCGCTCGGTGCTGCGATGAACCGGGCCCGTGGCTCAATTGAGAACTCCGTGGCACAGCGTCGGGTCACGCTTGAGGCTCAGGCCTTTGAGGTCCAACTCGCGGCTGAGTCACTGGACCTGACCGAGTACTTGGGCAGAGCGACGCTTGGACACGCGCACGTCATCACCAAGACATGGGAACGTCTCGAAGATGTGTTCTGTGGAATGGGCTTCAGCGTCGAGAGCGGACCCGAGGTCGAGACGGACTGGTTCAACTTCGAGGCACTCAACCTTCCGCCGTCTCATCCTGCCAGATCGATGTGGGACACCCTCTACCTCGATCCCTCGGTTATCAAGGGCGACGACGGGGCTGACGATGAGGCGCTCGGCGATGGTCAACTGGTCCTACGCACACACACCTCTCCGGTTCAGGTGCGGACGATGCTGCGTGCGGTGCGCGAAGGATCAGGACCTCCGATCTACGCGGTGTGCCCCGGCCGGGTCTATCGGCGTGACACAGCGGACGCGACACACCTGCCGGTCTTCCATCAGATCGAGGGGCTCGTCATCGACCGAGGCATCACGATGGGCGACCTTGCCGGAACGATCGAGTCGTTCGTCAAGGCGTACTTCGGGTCGTCGATGACGAGCCGCCTACGTCCCTCGTATTTCCCGTTCACCGAGCCGTCAGCCGAGTTCGACATCTCCACTCCCGACGGGGGATGGCTCGAGGTTGGTGGCTGCGGAATGGTCCATCCCAATGTTCTGCGTGCGGGTGGGCTCGACCCGCGGGAGTGGTCCGGATTCGCGTTTGGATTCGGAATCGACCGGCTGGCGAAGATCCGTTACGGAATCAATGATCTGCGCTCGTTCATGACCAACGACATCCGGTTCCTGAACCAGTTCTAGAGAGGGGCAGAGTATGAAGGTTGTGCTCTCGTGGCTGCGCGAATTCGCGGCAATTGAAGGTGATGCTGCGGAATTGTCCGTGCAACTGACCGACCTGGGAATGGAACTCGAGTCGGTAACCGAGACCGGCGGCGGACTCGACGGGATCGTGCTCGCCAAGGTGCTCGACATCCGTGAGCATCCCGATGCGGAGCGGATCAGGCTCGTGGATGTTGACCGAGGTGATGGTCAGCCGCTACAGATCTGCTGTGGCGCTTCAAACATGTCTGTTGGTGATCTGGTGCCCCTCGCCACGATCGGAGCGGTCATGCCCGGTGGCATGGAGATCGCGAAGCGCAAGATGCGCGGCCAGGTGAGCAACGGAATGCTTTGTTCTGCCCGTGAACTCGAACTGGGCGATGACCACGCCGGAATCCTCATTGTTGATCCGTCGACCGAGTCCGATCTGGGAACGTCCATCTCCCAGGTTCTCGATGTGCGCCATGACGTCGTGCTCGACTTCGATGCGCTGCCCAACCGCCCCGACACCCTGTCCATGCTGGGTGTGGCACGTGATCTCGCAGCACATCAGCGCATCGAATTCAATGTGAGCGAACCAATGGTTCAGGGGGTTGGGCCGGCGGCCTCGGATGCGGCATCGGTTCAGATTGACGCCCCCGATCTGTGTGGACGATTCACCGCGCTCGTGGTCAGGGGAGTCACCATCGGTCAGTCTCCAAGGTGGATGGCCCAACGTCTGCTCGCTGCGGGAATGCGCCCCATCAACGTGGCGGTCGACATCTCCAACTACGTCATGTTGGAACTCGGCCAACCGACCCACGCCTATGACCTTGCAAAGGTGCCCTCTGGACGATTCGGTGTGCGCTGGGCTCGCGATGGAGAAACGATCGTCACCCTCGATGACGTCGATCGAACCCTCGCCGCCGCCGATGGTGTGATCGTCAACGCCAACGACGAACCAATCGGCATCGCCGGGGTGATGGGCGGCGCTTCGACGGAGATCTCAGATTCCACGACCGATGTAGTGGTGGAATCGGCCTGGTGGGATCCCCCGTCAATCGCAGCGAGCGCGGAACGGCTCAAGCTGCACTCCGAGGCCTCACTCCGTTTCAAGAGGGGAGTGGACCCCGCGATCGGTCGTCTGGCCGCTCTGCGTGTTGCTCAACTGCTTGTCGACCTTGCCGGTGGGACTCTCGCCGAAGGAGTGCTCGAAGCTGTCGGGGACCTGCCAACGCCGCAGTCGGTGACCGTGTCACCGGAGCGAATCAATGCTCTGTTGGGCACCGACATCTCCACCGAGGACATGACTGCGATGCTGGAGCGGATCGGTTTCGCCTCCGAGGCGATTGCAGATCCGTCGGGTGATTCCTCCAACGAGGTCCAGCTTCGGGTGGATGTTCCCACATGGCGTCCCGACAGCTCGATCGAGGCGGACATAGCCGAGGAGGTCGCCCGTCATTACGGGATGGCGAATATCCCCAAGACCGTGCCGGTATCGCCGCACACAGGTCGGCTCTCAGAGGATCAGCACGACAAGCGCAATCTGCGAGCTGCGCTCATCGGTGCGGGCCTCAGCGAGGCCATGCCGATGCCGTTCCTCGCCCCCGGAGATCTGGAGTCCTTCGGGTTCCCGGGCTCTGGGTATGCCATCGCCAACCCTCTGGTCGCAGAGGAATCGATTCTGCGGACAACTCTGCTGCCGGGGTTGGTCAAGGCGGTGGCATTCAACGAGAGTCACCGTCAGCTTGGCGTCGGTCTCTTCGAGTTGGGGCGTTGCTTCGTTCCGAGCGGAGTTCCTCTGACCGATGTGGTGCAGTCGTCGGTTGCCGACACGGTGCTGCCGGGGGAGTCAGAGCGACTTGGCGTTGTACTGGCTGGACGAGAGGCACCCGAAGCTGTCGCTCTCGCTGAGGCCGCCCTGCGATCATTGCGCCGCTGGATATCCACACCAGACTCGGTCACCGAGCTTGCCGCTGGACGCGACAGTGAGGTCCGACTGCATGCCAAGTCGTTGGCTGGCCTGCATCCGGGGCGAAGTGCCGAGATACGTATCGGAGATGTCGTCGTGGGGGCAGTCGGCGAGATCGACCCACGGGTCCTCTCAGGTCATGGTGTCAGCCAGCGCGTTGCCTGGGTCGACTTGGATCTGGGCGCCGTGCTGGGTATCGAGCCGGAGCACGCAACCGAAGTCCGCGTCAGCTCATATCCGAGTTCCGACATCGACTTGGCGTTCGTGGTCGATTCCGCAACTGATGCGGCTTCGGTTCGCTCAACCGTCGTGCGAGCGGCCAACCCCGAGCCCCGCTCCAATGGAGCGTCGTCAGTGTCGCTCGTCGATGTGTCGATATTCGACGTCTTCCGATCCGAGTCGCTCGGTTCCGGGCGCAAGAGCATCGCCCTGCACCTGCGGTTCCAGGCCGATGACCGGACACTCAACGATGCAGAGGTCTCAGAAGTGCGGGCACGGATAATCAACTCGGTGGAGTCCACCCACAGCGCAGAACTGCGAGGCTGACCTCGACCCGCCGGTCACCTATGGCCGCCCGCCGCTGGTCACAGATGGATGGGCGCCCAACACCGCTGTCCTCTACTCTCCGAAGCAACCACTTGCGTCACCCTGCAATTCTTTGCATAGAATTGGGGGATGGTATCGGTTGGCATTATCGGGGCATCCGGCTTCACGGGAGCCGAACTGCTCAGGCTCATAGCGCAACACCCAGAGTTCGACCTGGCGTTCGCAACTGGCGACTCCCAGGCCGGAGAACTCCTCGGTGTGCTCTATCCGAGCCTCGCGGGCGTATATCCGGACCTCCGCTTCGAGTCGTGGTCACCGGAACTACTGAAAGCGCACCGGCCCGACTGCGTCTTCATCGGGCTGCCACACGGAATCAGTCAATCGATCGTCCCCTCGCTACTCGGTGAGTTGAAACTCGTCGTCGATCTTGGAGCCGACTTCAGGCTCACGACATCAGCAGACTACGAGCAGTGGTACGGAGCGCCGCACACAATCCCGGAACTTCTCGACGAGTTCGTCTACGGAGTGCCCGAGTTCCACCGCGAGGCGGTCATCGGCGCTCGGGCTATAGCTACCCCCGGTTGTTACCCGACAACCGCGTCGCTGGTAATGCGCCCACTGGTGCGCGCTGGTGTGATCAAGACGACAAGGATCATCGTAGATGCGGCATCGGGAGTATCTGGTGCTGGTCGCCCGCCGAAGCCGAATACCACCTTCTGCACCGTTGACTCCGACTTCACCGCCTATGGCCTGTTGGATCATCGACATACGCCCGAGATGGAGATGAACATCGGCGCAAATGTGCTCTTCACGCCCCACCTAGCACCTATGAGCCGAGGAATACTCGCCACCTGTTACGCAGAGCCTATTGGTCATGATCTCAATTCAGACGTTCTCATCGAGATCCTTGCCGAGGAGTACGCGGACTCACCGTTCATAACCGTGAGTGACGCGTTGCCCTCCACAAAGGCAACTCTTGGGTCCAACTCTGCTCACATGACTGCCCGCTATGACGAGCGCACGCGGACAGTCATTGGAATCTGCGCCCTCGACAACCTGGGTAAGGGGGCCTCAGGCGCTGCTGTGCAGTGCGCCAATCTGGCGCTGGGGATCGATGAGACCACCGGTCTGTCGATAGCGGGGACCTACCCATGACCGACGCAATCTCAGAGGGCGTCGACCCCATGGCCACCGTCGACGTGCTCCTTCAGGCACTTCCATATATTGAGAGATTCCGTGGTGCGGTAGTCGTTGTGAAGTTCGGTGGCAACGCCATGACCAGCCCCGAACTATTCGACGACTTCGCAAAGGACATCTTCCTCATGCATCGGGTCGGGATGCGACCCGTGGTCGTTCACGGAGGTGGTCCGCAGATCGGCGAATGGCTCGCCCGGGTCGGTAAGACCAGCGAGTTCGTCGACGGACGTCGGGTCACCGATGCAGAAACGCTCGAGATCGCGCAGATGGTCCTGATCGGCAAGGTCAACTCACAGATCGTGACGGCACTCAATGCAATGGGCCCGATCGCAGTCGGGCTGTCGGGCACCGACGCGATGATGCTTCAGGCGGAGACCAAAGACGAGTCACTCGGATTCGTGGGAGCCATCACGAAGGTCCACCCCGAACTCGTTCAGCGGACCCTGGCCATGGACATGATTCCCGTGATTGCCACGATCGGTGTCGACGAGTCTGGTCAGACCTACAACATCAACGCAGATGACGCTGCGACGGCTATCGCAGGGTCACTCGCTGCAGAGAAGCTCATCTTCTTGAGTGACGTCCCAGGAGTGCTCCGAGATGTCGCTGACCCGTCGTCGCTCATCAAGCAACTGACTGTCGAATCAGCCCTCGACCTTCTTGAGGATCAAACGATTGCAGGTGGAATGGTTCCCAAGGTGCTCGCCTGTATCTCCTCGCTCGAGGAGGGCGTCGGCTCAACACATCTGATAGATGGTCGCATTCCACATGTCCTTCTTCTCGAACTTCTCACGAACGCTGGTGTCGGAACAATGATCAGGAAAGGTGACAGGTGACAACATGAGCTCACTCATGCCCACATACCGAATCCCGGCGGTCACCTTCGTGCGAGGCGAGGGGTCACTGCTCTGGGACGACGAGGGACGCGAGTACCTGGATCTGCTCTCGGGACTTGCGGTGACATCACTCGGGCACAGCCACCCGCGTGTGGCCGATGCAATTGCGGATCAGGCTCGGCGACTCCAACATGTCTCCAACCTGTTCGGCAACGAACTGAACGAGCCGCTGGCGGCAACCATTGACGAACTCATGGGTGGCGGCGGAAAGGTCTTCTTCGCCAACTCCGGAGCCGAGTCAAACGAGTGTGCCATCAAACTCGCCAGGCGTTTCGGTGGCCGCGGACGTCACGTCGTCGTCAGCGCGTACGGGAGCTTTCACGGCCGGACGCTCGCAACGCTGCACGCGACCGGCCAACCGGAGAAACACGAGGTCTTCCAGCCCCTGCCTGATGGGTTCCGACACGTACAGTGGAACGATATCGCCGCGCTCGAGGGATCACTCGATGATTCGGTGGCAGCGATCCTGCTCGAAACCGTTCAGGGCGAAGGCGGGGTCAACCCGATCGACGCCGACTACCTGATGGCAGCCCGGCGGTTCTGTGACGAGCGGGGGATCCTGTTGATGATCGACGAGGTGCAGACCGGTCTCGGCCGCTGCGGAGCGTGGTTCGCCCATCAGACCTACGGAGTTCGGCCCGACGTTGTCACCATGGCAAAGGCGCTCGGCAACGGTATGCCCATAGGTGCGTGCTGGGCGCGTGCCGAAGTGGCGGACGTCTTCGAGCCCGGCGACCATGCCACCACATTCGGAGGACAGCCACTCGCTGCCCGCGCTGCAACCGCCGTGCTCGAGGTGATGAGGAACGAAGACGTGCCAGCACGCGCCCTTGGTGCTGGAGCCAGGCTAGCAGAGGGGCTCTGTGCCCTCGACGGAGTGCTCGGCGTTCGGGGTCTCGGCCTGCTGATGGCTGTCGAACTTGACGTCGACCGGCTCGGACGGTCCGCATCGGAGATCGCGGCCGAGTTGCTTTCCGCAGGCATCGTTGTAAACGCAGTAACCCCCAGCGCCCTTCGGCTCACGCCCAGCCTCCTGATCAGCGACGACGAGATCGCCAGGGCCGTGGAGACGATCGGCACAGTGCTGGCCGGCACAGTGCTGGCCGGCTCAGCGCTGGGAACCACAGTGCTGGGAACCACACCGTCAGGAACCACACCGTCAGGAGTAAGTCCATGAGGAACCAGCCCATGAAGCGCGACCTTCTCGACGTCAACGATCTGAGCGTCGATGAGTTGACTCGGGTGCTCGACCTCTCAGAACTGTCCGATCATCCAACGCCCTTGGACGGGCAGGGAGCAGCGCTCCTCTTCGAGAAACCATCCGCTCGGACTCGCACCTCGATCGAAATGGCTGTCATGCAACTTGGTGGCCATCCGGTCACTCTCAAGAACGACGAGATCGGCATCGACACCCGAGAGAGCGCCGAGGACCTGGCCCGACTCTTCTCCGGATACGCGAGCTTCATTGCCGCTCGCGTGTTCGAACACTCGAAGCTGGAACGGCTGGCCGCCAATGCAACCATCCCTGTGGTGAACCTTCTCTCCGACGATGCACATCCGGTGCAGGCCCTCGCAGATCTGCTCACAATGCGCGAAGAGTTCGGCCGCATCGAAGGCCTACGGGTGGCCTATGTCGGTGATGCCAACAACGTCGCACGGTCACTCGCGATCGGTGCCTCGATGCTTGGCGCGAGCTGTGTCGTATCAAGTCCACCCGGATATGACTTCAGCGATGCCGACAAAGCGCTTCTGGCATCGACCGCTCCAACATTGGAGACTGTAGAGAACCCCACAGATGCGGTCCGTGGAGCAGATGTCATCTACACCGATGCTTGGTATTCGATGGGCCAGGAGGACGAGGCAGCGATTCGCCGGGTTGCCTTCACCGATTGGCAGGTGAACGCGTCCCTCATGTCAGCGGCGGGTGACGGGGCGGTGTTCATGCACTGTCTGCCAGCTCATCGCGGCGACGAGGTGACCGTCGAGGTGATCGACGGTCCCGCAAGTCGTGTCTGGCCACAGGCGCACAACCGTATGCACTCCATCCGAGGTCTACTCCTGTGGCTCGACGAGGTGGGTGCCCTGCCCAAAGGCCAGCGGGGTGGCCGGACCAGCGTGGGTCAGCAGGGAGGCTTGCAGGGCGGCCAGAGCAGCGGGCTGTCATGAGTCCAAGGATGAACAAGGCGCAGCGTCAACATCTGGTCGCCTCGTTGCTCGCCGATCATCAGGTGACCAGCCAGTCGCACCTTCTGGATCTGCTCGCGGACGCCGG
>CAUJEC010000162.1 GCA_963169245.1 Actinomycetota bacterium | reverse complement strand
CCAGCGGAACAGTTCGTCGAAGATGATCGACAGTTCGCGGCGCGCAAGGTTTGCCCCCAGACAGAAATGCGGTCCCGCTGCGCCAAAGCCAAGGTGCTCGTTCGGAGTGCGCGTGACGTCGAAGGTGAACGGGTCGCTGATCCGCTCGTCATCACGGTTTCCGGATTCGTAGAACATGACGACCTTGGAGCCCTCTGGAATGGGCACGCCACGCAGTTCGGTGTCGCGGGTCGCGGTCCGGCGGAAACTGATGACCGGCGTCGCATATCGGACGACCTCTTCGATGGCGATCGGTGTCCACTTCGCAGGATCCGACTGCCAGATTGCTCGCTGATCTGGGTGACGGGTCAGTTCCAGAACACCATGTGCTGTGGCGGTTCGAGTCGTCTCGTTACCTGCTGCACACAGGAGGATGAAGAAGCTGGCCATCTCCTCGGCAGACAATCGATGCCCGTCGACCTCCGCATGCATGATTGCTGATACAAGGTCATCGGTCGGGTTCTTCAAACGGTCCTCACCGACGCCCTGTCCGATTGATGCGAGCTCGAGAACAGCGCTCATGAGAGTCGTCATGTCGGGAGCGAGTTCGGGGTCACCCGCACCCAGGATGATGTTGGTCAGCTCGAAGACCCGGTGCCAGATCTCCTCGGGCAGCCCCATCATCTCGCAGATGATCTGCAGCGGTAGGGGAGCAGCAAGGTGTTCAACGAAGTCGCACTCGCCGAGCGGGGCCATCTTGGCGATAATCGCACGCGCCTTCAGGCGGACATCGGCCGAGATCTCCTCGACTCGTCGAGGGGTGAACGCCTTGTTGACGATCTTGCGCACCCGAGTGTGCTTTGGTGCATCCATGTTGATGATGGAACCCATGAACTCGGCTATGCCTGGTGGCAGGTCCGGGATGTTGGTGCCCATTCCCGAACAGAACTCATCTGCGTGAGCGGACACATACGCGATGTCCTCGAACTTGGTGAGTGCGTAGAAGCCGGGGCCCTTACCAAGTTCGGGAATGTCGGGCTCCTCGTGGAACGAGATAGGCATCTCCGCTCGAAGTCGCCTGAAGGTCTCTGCCCGATGAGCCGACCCATGGGACCAGAAGTCATCCTGGGCGAAGAGTTGGAGTTCCTGAGGTGCTTCGACGTTCACGTGTTCTCCTGGCCTGTGATCCGATTGGCGGGCCCGTTGCCGGTTCGTGTCATCCGTCGGCCCCCGTGGCGGATGGCTCACCAACTTAGCCAAGCATTAACGTTGAACTTTCCCATCGGCAGCCACGGGCAATCCGACGGCCCCGAAACTCCACCCCGAATGCCCCTACGAGCGACAGAACAGGAATGCTTCGACCAACCCGGATAAGGCTCAGGCCATGGCAGTCCGAGGCGCTCGATCGCCTCTACATGAAGGAGTCGGTCGACTTTCTCGCAGTTGCCACACCCGGTGCCGGCAAGACGACATTCGCTCTTGCCGCAGCGGTCCAGGACCTGATCGAGAACCCCGGTCGGCGAGTGATCGTCGTCGCCCCGACCCAGCATCTGAAGCTCCAGTGGTCCAATGCGGCCAGTCGTTTCGGTCTACATCTCGAACCGGAGTGGTCCGCCCGCGATGGCGAACTTCCCTCTGACATGCACGGTGTGGTCACCACCTATCAGCAGGTCTCGACATCGTCTCGGGCGCTGGCGACTCTCTCCCGTGGAGCATTCGTCATACTCGACGAGATCCACCACGCGGCCGACGACAGGTCGTGGGGCACCGCCATTCTCGAGGCATTCGATGGCGCGGCAAAGCGATTGAGTCTCTCGGGCACGCCATTTCGTTCCGATACCTCGGCGATTCCCTTCGTTGAGTACCACATGGAACAGGCCCACGCGGATTACGAGTACGGATACGGCGAGGCGCTCGCCGATGGTGGAGTCGTCCGACCCGTCTACTTCCCCCGGATCAACGGATTCATGGAATGGGTGTCCGCGGCCGGGGATGTTGTGGCGGCAACCTTCGATGACGAGTTGCCGCGAGAACTCGCCAATCAACGCCTGCGAACAGCATTGTCGTTGGAGGGTGAATGGCTTCCGACGGTTCTCGACCAATCGCATGAGCGCCTGGTCGACATTCGCCGCAACCAGCCCGACGCCGGCGGTCTGATAATCGCGATCGATCAGGAACACGCGACACAAATTGCGGACCTTATGGAACGCCGCCATCGAACTCGACCAGTGGTTGCGGTCTCTGACGACCCTGGAGCCTCGGCGAAGATCGCCGGGTTCGCTGCTAGCGACTCGCCATGGATCGTTGCAGTGCGAATGGTGAGCGAAGGTGTCGACATCCCGCGACTGCGAATCGCCGTCTTTGCTACGACAACTACCACTGAGCTCTTCTTTCGGCAGGCCGTTGGGCGTGTGGTCCGCTGGACCAGGGGAGTTCGAAACCAGAAGGCGTATTTCTTCGTCCCCGATGATGTGCGTCTGCGTCACTTCGCGGCGACACTCAGCGAACAGCGTCGACACAGTCTTCGTAAGCGGTCCGAGGACGCCGCGGGCGAGGGTGTGTTGCAGGGACCTCCCGAGGATCCGCTCGATTCGATGGAGGACGGTGACGAGGAGCAGATGAGCCTGTTCTCGGTGATCGGGTCCGTTTCGCTCGGCGAGTCGGGTGAGAGCGGGCCCGGCAGTTCCTTCGCCGGTGCCGAGGCAGATGGCGTGTTCGCCGATGACCCCGACGGTGAGATGCGTGACCCGAGGGACGAGCCCGGAGTGGATCTGGTTCTCCTTCCTCCTCCGCTGCCGAGTGGTGCGCGTGGCCGTGCCACGGTTGGTGGTGCAGGAGGGGGCGGCGTCACCGACGTAAACAGCGACGGCCTTACGCTTCGGGAACGCAAGATCAGGCTTCGTGACGCCAACGCGGATATGGCCGCCGAACTGGTTCGCGCCACCGGCTGGAGTCACCCACAGGTGAATGCCGAACTCAACCGCCTCTCAGGGGTGAAGCGGATCTCCGAAGCGACCCTGGACCAACTTGAGACCAGGCTGAAGGCCGCTCGGAAATGGCTGCGGTCGGCCTAGTCACCCGACCCCGCTCGCCAGACCCGCTCCCAGGGCCCGCTCCTATGACGCGTCGCCCGAGACCCGCCCCCAAGACCCCGCAGGCTAGGCCCCGTAGTTGAGTCAGAATCAGGGTATGCGCACTCTCACTGCGACAGATGTCCGCCGCCTACGACTCCGGTCAAATGGACTGTCTCCACGCACCGATGATTCTGCGATGGGAGTGGTGTCTCGAATGGGGGCCATGCAGGCTCAGGAGTTCTGGAGTGGCCAGTGGTCAGTAGCGGCTCGCTCATCACAACTCGATGATCAGGCGATCATCGACGCCACGTCGCGACGCGAGATCCTCAGAACATGGCCCCTGCGGGGCACGATCCACCTGATTGCTGCTGAGGACATCCATTGGATGTTGAAGCTGGCCGAGTCGTTCGCGTTCAAAGGGGTGGAGAGGCGCCGTGAGTTTCTTGGGCTCACTCTTGAAGAAGCCCAGGCCGCTGTCGAGATCCTGAGAAGTGCTCTCGACGATGGCGAGCCCGTCACGCGGTCGCGTTGCGTGGAGATCCTCGATGATGCCGGGTTGATGAAGGACCGCGGTCACGCATATCACCTGCTCTGGTTCAGTTCTCAGATGGGCGCCATCTGTATCGGACCCCAGGAGGGGAAGGAGCAGACCTTTGTCAGTCTGGAGCGATGGGTCGGGCGGGGCGTCGAGATGACCAGGGACGAAGCTCTGGCTTCGCTGGCATTCCGCTACTTCGACGGTCGTGGCCCCGTCGCTGCCAAGGAACTGGTCAGATGGACCGGACTGACCGCTGGTGACTGTAAGCGAGCGATCTCGCTGGCAGGTGACCGTCTCGTGCCGGTTCAGACCGAGTTCGGCGAGATGCTCGTCTCGACAGGCATGGCAGAGTCGATCGGCGTGGATTCGGTGGATGCTCCCGAACCTGACCGGCGGATGCTTCTGCTGTCAGGATTCGACGAGTACATGCTCGGCTATGGCGACCGTAGTGCCGTCATCACTCCAGAAGGCGCGAAGAAGGTTGTGCCCGGAAACAATGGGATGTTCCGTCCCACGATCGTCGACGACGGTCAGATCATTGGGACATGGAAGCGAACAGTCACAAAGACTAAGGTGAAGATCACACTTGAGCCCTTTGCGGGACTCACCAAGTCCCAGGTCGGTGGACTCGATCGTGCCGCCGAGGAGTACGGAGACTTCATCGGGCTTCCGGCGCAGGTCGAACTGTGACACCGGATTGTGGCGCTCATGACCTTGGGGTCGTGCCGGAGCCAGGTTCCATCTGGGCGGCGCCTCTCGACCGCGGCCGCCGGGCCTGTGCCAGCCGTCCCTATGCCAGCGGGCCTGTGCTGTGCATATCGTTGAGGTGTGATCCGCCAACTGCCCCGACCATCTGACTCGTTCGCATCAACGGCGCAGGTAGAGCGACCCCGTACCGCCGGCTTGGTGATTCGGCCGACTGCGGTTCTGCTCGGGCTGGGGTTGTTGCTTGCGTTGCTTGGCCTTTCGGGGTGCGGGAATGACAAGCCCGAATCTGTGCCGAAGCCCGAACCGGGTCAGGTCCTGAAGATCGATTCCAAGCAGGGCCGAGCGTTGTTGGATTCGGGCCGTCGCGTCCTACTACTAGATGTGCGAACGGTCCGCGAGTACATGCTCGGGCATGTGGTCGGGGCGCAGATCGGCGACATCTCCGATGATGAGCGGTGGAACTCCCGCATCGCAGAGCTCGACCGGGACAAGCCGGTGATGGTCTACTGCCGCGACTCCGAATGCAGTGCCGAAGCTGCCCGGCGACTGGTGGATGAGGGTTTCAAAGAGGTCTACGACCTGGGGCATCCGGGCATGTGGGACCCCAAGTACCTTCCCATCGACAAGCGGGGCAAGTCCTGAGGTCACGCGACATGGCAGCCAGCCTTCAGGGTTTACCGATCTGGATCAACCGGCCTGGATCAACCTGTAGCGCGCGGCTCGGGCGGGTTCGGGTCCACTGAACGTGGGTCAACCAGGACGGTCACAATTGTCCCGACGGCCAACCCCAGAGTCGTGGCCACGAGCATCCTTGTGAGCGCATTCGGACCAAGGCTCGGCACGTAGGGCATCCAGAACGCTCCGATCGATCCGATCATCCAACCGAGCAGTAGGGCGCCGGCACCGAGCGTGACAGCCAGATGGAATATCGGAGGGCGTTTGACCGGAAGGAACGACAGTGCCGAACACGCCACCGCAAGCACTGAAAGGGCCAGCGGAACAGATGACGCTCCGGAGCCTGGCGGGTCCACCGATCGAACCGCCAGAGTGGCCATCACGGCCGCGATCGAGCCGATCAGGACAGCGAGCGGTACGACCCTTGGCACTTGTCGTCTGGCGAGCAGAAAAGTCGCCACGGCCAGGATCATTGCAATAACAAATGGCCATGGGACAATGTTGGAGCTTCGATACAGACCACCGGTCACGGTCGTCTCAACGCCGTTGACGACAATGGGAATGGTCCATTCGCTCACGAGTCCAGAGCGATCGGTGGCAGGAACCTCGTCGGTCATCCAGTGGATTCGATGGTCATGCCACGCGACAACCCCATCGGAGCCAACCCTCTGCCAATCGGGCTCAGTCTCCAGATTGTCGGGGATACCACCTCGTCCAGAGCGGGACTCGTTGACATAGGTCGCAGCGGAGTTGCGGTTCCGCCATACCGAACTGTTCGCGTCGATCTTCAGGTACGGCTCGCCGTCGTATCCGGGTATCTGAACTCGCACGCCGGGTTGCGCCCGGACCTCGAGGAACGCGTCGCTGCCGATGACCTTGAACTCGACGCCCTTGGTTGGCGGCGTAACTGTCCGAATCTCGGATCGGTAATTTGTGGGTCCCACTCCGTCTGCCCCAGCGCCGGTCGCGGTGATCATGAGCAGTGCTGATACCACTAGGAACATCCCGGTGAGTCGTCTTAATGGGCGACGGGTCAGAGTGGTCATGGCGAGCCGATGCTAGGTGTCCGGTTGGCGGTCGCGCCCATCGCGAACACGAGTGTGTCGGAGGACCGAACTGGTTGTCGTGACGCTATCGTTCAGATTCATGGATCTGAACCAACGGACGAACTATGAGGGGAAACCGCTTCTCGAGTCGTCGGTCGATCCAGATCCAGTGGTGCAACTGCGGGAATGGATCGAGGAGGCCGAGGCAACCGGTCTGGAGGAACCCAACGCTCTGGTCCTGTCGACCGTGGACGCCACCGGCAACCCATCGGCCAGGAATGTTCTCCTTCGGGGACTTGCCGACAACGGTGTGATGGAGTTCTTCACCAACTGGGAGAGCCACAAGGCGCACGAGATCGCATCCAACCCGAATGTCTGTGTGCTGTTCAGTTGGCTGTCGTTGAAGCGCCAGGTTCGGGTCAGGGGATATGCGACGATGCTCAGCGACGCCGAGAGCGACGACTACTTCGCGACCCGTCCCCGCGAGACTCAGATTGGGGCGTGGGCCAGCCCGCAGAGTCGTGTCATCTCGGGGCGTGACGAACTTGAGAGGATGTTCGCCGAGATGGAGGACCATTTCGAGGGGCAAGTCGTTCCACGGCCACCACACTGGGGTGGATACGGAGTGAGTCCTACGTCATATGAGTTCTGGCAGGGGCGGGCCAACCGGCTACACGACCGTTTGCACTACTGGCGACATGGCGACGGTTGGCAGATAGAGCGACTCGCGCCCTAGACGGCTGGGAACGGCCAGCCCTGGGGACAGGTCTCGGCTAGCGGACAAGGCGACCGCCTTCGACGCGTGCCGCGCTAGTTGGTTGCTGTAATCGCGGAGGGGTCGCGATTACAGCAACCAACTAGTGCCGCCCAGAGGCGCTCATAGCGAGAATGGCATGCCCGGTTCGGCCGGATTGTCGGCCCAGCACATCGACCCATCAATCTGGCCCTCTCGCCCCGCCCCGCCCGGCCGAGCCCCCGTAGTCCGTCAGCTCACGTCAAGGGTTGTGACCACCCCGTCAGCGTCCATATGGTTCGTTGCTATCGGAAGGATGTGATCGGTGTCGTCGTGGGTGTGGATCTGAACGCCGGTGGCAACGACTATGTCGTTGGCAGTCCGAGCCGAAAGGGAATTGAGCGATGCCCAGATGTGGGAGTCGATGACTTCGGCGCACTTGAGCGTCAGAGCGAGGATGTCGCTGGAGAGTTCGGCGGCGCCGACCTCGTTGAGTGAGTGAACGAGCCAACCGATCTCGCTGTGGACATCTGTTGAACTGATTCCTTCTTTAGTCGACAGGGCCTTGGCAGCTGCGCCGAGCGCCCCGCAGATCGGTGTGACGGAACTCTGCCCGTACCGCAGAACTGTCCCCAGGCTGCCGTCGGGAGCGATCCCTATGTGGGCGGCAGCGACCACAAGGATCTTGCCCCGTCCGATCGAATCCGGGATGTGGGTCATTCCGACCTGCCAGGTCTCTATGCCACCTGGGGGGAGACCCGCCATTCCGCCCACGATGTATGGGTGCTGCCAGAACTCTCCCACTCCCGCCGTCAGTGACTGGCACAGCTCGTCGCGACACACCGATGTGCAGGTGAAGGTGTTGGACCTGTTGAATCCCAGCGGCTCGATTGCTTCTCGGAGGTGGGCGAGATACCGGTGGGTGGTGAGAGCCTGCGGGAAGTGCGTGGTAAGGGATTCGATGTTGTTCACTTCATCCCAACATAGCGGATCGCTCCGCTGGGCATATCGGCCGCTCTGTCTATCCGACTTCGTGGTCGTCGGCACCGGGTGGACGTCGGATCAGAACCGAAACGGTCACGGCCGCGCCAATGACGATCGCTGCGGCAATGGCGAGTCGGGGTCCGCCCACGCGCTCGACCCATCGTTGCATGGCGCTCTGGGCATCTCGTGACCACTGAACCAGCGGACTCGACCCGCCGTTGTTCAACTCGCTTATCTCGACAGCTGCGTAGTAGGTGACGAAAGCGCCGGCGACGATCAGGAGCCCACCCGAGATCTGGTTCATTCGAGGCAGGAGACTGCGAAAGGTTCTCACCAGTCCCGACTTCGCCAGAGCGACGCTGATCGTGAGTATCGAAAGCGTCATGCCCATCCCGAGCCCATAGGCGAGGAAGGTTGCCACGCCGGCGGCCACGCTCGTGTTTCGCAAAGTCGTGGAGACGATCCCGATGAAGATGGGGATCGTGCAACTGAGCGACGCTATGGCGTATGAGACGCCGTAGAGGAACATCGAGGAGAGTTCGCGGCCCTGTCCTCCCAGGTCGAGCTTGGGCAGGCTGACGGTCGGTTCGAATCCGCGGATCATCGCCACGCCGAGTGCCACCAGAACGACACCGACAACGATCGTGAAATATGGGAGTCGGGTGCCGATCAGGTCTGAGATCGAGGTCCACGCAAACCCGATGACGCCAAAGACGACTAGGAAACCGGCGGTGACGGCACTGCTCACGGCCAGTGCTCGCACTACTGGGTTTTGGCCGCCAGTGCCGTCGCCGGACTCGGGGTCGTCGTTGAGTCCCAGGAAATACGAGAGGTAGGCGGGCAACAGGGCGAATCCGCACGGGTTGACTGTTGCGACCATCCCAGCGGAGAAGGCGAGTGCGATCTCAGGGCTCACCGGACCAGACCCCCGGCACTCGGTTGGGTCATGGCGTGGGCAGGTTGTTCTCGGACAGCAGAGAGACGATCTTCTCCCTGGTCAACTCGCCGGTGTGCGTTGCGACGATCTTTCCGTCCCCATCAACGAGCACCGTCCTGGGAAGAGCGAGGGCGCCGAAGCGAGTGGAGATTGATCCGTCCGGATCACGTGCGTTGTCGTAGCTGACCCCGGTCTTGGAGATCATCTTCTTCGCAGCCGCTTCCTTGTCCTGTGCATTGATCCCAAGGAAGATGACCTGATCGCCGATGTCGGCGTGGACACTCTCGAGAGCCGGCATCTCCTTGAGGCACGGGACACAGGTGGAGGACCAGAAGTTGATCAGCATCGGAGTGCGCCTGCCGGCGATTGCAGCAAGCTCTGTTGAATCGCCACCGATCATGTCGAGTGGAACGTTTGGTGCAGGCTGACCGATCTTCGCCATCGCCCCCGAATCGGCCGGAGGAGTGTAGGTGACGTCGTCGAGTGCCTCGCTGATGTCGACTGCCTCTGAGTCGTTCCGGGAACCAAACAGGGATGATGCTCCCCACGCGGCGAGTCCCGCGATAACCAGGGCGATTGCAGTAACTGCGAGCATCCCGAACGGACCGAAAGGAAGTCGGCGCGTTGGGCGTGGGGTTCGGGGCGTCGAGGGCTGCTCAAGCGGTGCTTGACTGGACGTTTGAGTGGGTGTGGGTGACTCGCTCACGGCGATCACTACGCTACCGAGCCTCGGGTTGCCGGTCACCTCGCAGGGGGTGATCGAGATGACCGACAACCTTGGGGCTGAGGCCGCTCACAAGGAGCGGCGGCTCGTGTGGCCAATCGATGACTGCTCCGACGTAAGTCTGTGGAGGTCGTCGATCGACTGGCCAGATGTCCTCAGGCGCAGACGACCAGGCTCTGGTAGGCGGCCGGAACCGCTACCTCGGGGAGGCTGTCACCCGGCCGTGGAACCTTGGCGGGACGTCCACGACGTCGCTTGGCGATGACGATCCGTCCGGCCTCGAAGAGCTGGCCTCCCCAGACGCCGTACTGTTCGCCACGGGCAACAGCCTCGTCGAGACATCGGTCCCGGATAGGACACTGAAGGCACAGGGTCTTGGCGGCTGCGATGTCGTCGAAGTGTTCTGAGAAGAACATGGCGACGCCGACGCCTTCGCAGGCGGCCGTTGCCTCACCGGAACTGTCGACGAAATCCTCCGGGCTGACTTCGAAACCGAGGGCGGCACCGCCAGAGAGAACGGCGTTGGCGACGTTGACGAGAGGATCGAGGGCTGCGAGGCGGGTGGTGGTGGTCATTGTGGGTCCTCCTGTCGGGTGGGGTTTCTACAGATCTGATCGAGTGGTTGTTGACTTGCGGGCAAACGAAAGAGCCGCCGGGTTTACACCCGGCGGCTCTGGTAATCCTTGGCTCTGCTGTACAGCTAGGCCTGGAAAATCATCCGTCGGGTTGTGTGGGCGCAATTACGATTGCGAACGTTCGCGTTGGAATTGGCCTTATTGGCCTTGACGTTCGAATTGCGCTTTGCGTGATCGACGGAAGCGATCATGAAGTGCCTGCAGTGGGACTTGGTTGCGACGGCCGCACCGTCGACAGCATGAAGAGCACCGGCGCGGACTGCACCTGTGCTCTCTGTGCTCTCGATGAGTGTGGGGGTCTTCATCAGTGCCTGCTTGGCTCGATTCGAGACTTCTCGGAGTTGAGACATCTCGCTGCATTGCTCATTCACGCTTGCCGACGTGGTCGGCCTGCGCTCGCTGACTGTGTTAGCTGGAAAAGCGAATCACGAATCAGGGTTCGAGCGCAAGCAATTAATTGAACTTTTGTCAGGGGGTCCTGAGCGAGGGCTTCTGAAACGCCTACGCCACACCCTGGCCAGCCACACCCTGGTCAGTTGCTCCCGGGGCACCCTCGATGCCTTCGCCCTCCGGGATGGCACTTGTGTCACGGAAAACCTGCTCACGCCAGTAGCGAAGCTCAGACACCGATTCCTTGATGTCATCCATCGCTCTGTGAGCCGAAGGCTTCTTGCTGTAGCTGCTCACCTCGCCCCGGTACCAGCGCTTGGCCAGTTCCTTGATGGTGGAGACGTCGATGGAGCGGTAGTGCAGGAAGTTCTCGATATCGGGCAGGTACGCCGTAAGGAAACGTCGGTCCATACCGATTGAATTGCCGCAGAGCGGTACGGTGCCAGCCTCGGCGATGTGCTCCTTGAGGAAGGCCAAGGTGGCTTCCCCGGCCTCTTCGAGGGTTATCCGTGACGCCTTGATCTCCTCGGTGAGTCCACTGCTGGCATGCATGGCTACGACGACCGGGTCCATCTTCGCCAGATCGTCCTCGGTTGCGTGGATCACCAGGTCGGGACCTTCGGCGATGATGTTCAGTTCGTCATCGGTGATCAGAGTGGCGATCTCGACGATCACGTTCTCCGTCGCGTCGAGGCCGGTCATCTCCAGATCCATCCAAGCAAGCACAACTAGAGCGTAGGTCCTTCGGAGAGGAGTCGGACACGTCCGGTTTCGGGGAGCGTCGGGGGTGCGCCGCTAGCCTCGGCGTCATGTTGAACCTCGAGGTCGTCCGACTTGATCCTGAACTCCCACTTCCTTGCTATGCAAAGAATGGGGATGCGGGAGTCGACCTGCTGGCACGCGAGGACGTAGTGCTGTCGGCCCGTGGCGGGCGTGCCCTGGTGTCAACCGGTATCGCAGTGGCGATTCCGGCTGGATATGCGGGTTTTGTTCAGCCCCGGAGTGGGCTGGCGCTCAAGCATGGGGTCACGTGTCTGAACACTCCGGGGCTCATCGACTCGGGTTACAGGGGAGAACTCAAGGTTCTCCTCATCAACACGGACTCGACCGAGGACTTCCAGATCAAGCGTGGCGAACGAATCGCTCAACTGGTTATCCAGGCCGTCGAACATGTTTCGTTCGTGGAGGTGGACGCCCTTGGAGAGAGTGCACGTGGGGACGGTGGATTCGGGCACACGGGACGGTGAGCGTAGGAAGGGGCCGACGCCTGGGAAGGAGAGGGAAGAATGGCGCCGGCCCCTAGGTCAGTCAATGGTAATTGACTGGCGAATGAGCGCAGAGTTCTCCAACTGAGAACTGTCATCTGCGGCGGTGGTTGCCGTGGCAGATGGCTCGGAGCCCCCGTCGAGTTCTGCCTCGGTGGCACAGCCATCCCCGAATCCGGATACGCCGAAGACTTCGAGCATGTACTCGCCGGGATCGATCGTCTTTGGCACCCTGACGACGAAGTCTGTCTGGGCTCTGGTCGGTTGGACCGTAATGGTCTCCGGCATCCGCTCGTCAATCGTCGCGCACCCCACTGACACGCCATCAGTCCGGTGAAGATCGACTGAAGTCTGTACAACTACTTCCGCCTCTGCGGGTGAATCGAACAGCGACTCGAGCGAGCGGCACCCATGCCCCTCGGCAACCGGCGTCCCGCCCGTTGTCGACATGGTGACCGTCACACACTGTTGTGACCGGAACGATGTGTCCTGTTGGGTCTGGACCAGTCGGGTTGCCGGGTCATTGATGGCGATCGTGAGGGTCCGTCCAGTTCGATCGATGGTCATGAACTCATCGGATCGGGGGCCAGTTGTCGGGGGAGTCACGGTCGGGGCGGCGGTTGTTGGTGCTGTGGTCGGTTCCGGTGCGTTCGGCTGATTGGCCGTCACGGATTGCTTGGTCGTTCCGGGAGATCCTGAGACAGCGACGATGATCGCCACGCATGCCGCAGCGGTGACCCCGGTTCCGGTCGCTCCAAGGAGTTGGCGTCGACGGCGGAGAGAAGTCCCACGAGAGACGATCGCGTCGAAGCGATCCTCTGAACCGACTTCGGGGTACTTCCTTGAAGTGTTGCTCATCGTTCCCCTCCAGTCGATGGGGCAGTTGAGGTCGCAGTTGATGCGGGCCCGCTGGTTGCCGCGGCGTCCGCCCCGATCAGATCGGAACGGAGTTTCTTGGTGGCCCGGTGCAGATGCGTCTTCACGGAACCGGTTGACATGCCGAGGCCTGCGGCCGTCTCCTCCTCGGACAGGTCGATCAGATAGCGCATCACGACAACCTCCCGTTGGCGGCCCGACAGTCGGTGCAGAGCATCGGTGAGGTCGATCTGCAACTCTGTTCTCTCCCCAACGGGATCGGCCGCGATATGTCCGGTGCTGGATCGTGATTCGAGTTCTGGCCTGCGGCTCTCGCGACGGATCTGATCGATGGAGACGTTGCCCACCACCCGCAGAAGCCAGGCATCGGGATTCGGGTGTTTTCTGACTCGAGACCAACTGGCGAAAGCTCGTGCGAAGGACTCGGCGGCGATGTCCTCGGCGAGTTGACGGTTCTGAACGAGACGGGTCGCTGCCGCCACGGCCCGTGGCTGCAGACGTTCGTAGAACGCTCTGAATTCGTCATGTCCTTGCCGTTTCTGCACCACACTCCACTAGATCGAACGGGTGAACCGAACCGTTGACACGCCCCCGTGAATTTCTCGGCTCGATCTGTTGTTACGGGCCGACTCTACAGATGGCAATAGGTAGATAGTCTGATGCCGATGATCGTTGCCGAGGTGGTGTTCTGGGCCGTGTCGCTCGTTCTGATCGGCTCCGGAGCGATGAAGATCTCACAGCCCGATGAGTTCGCCCGTTTCGTGACGGGCGCTTCAGCCTCGAATGGCCGTTCTTCTAACCCTCTAGCCGGCTCCGCTGTCCTGCTGGCACGGATCACCGGAGTTGTCGAGGTCGGAGTTGGGGCGCTCGCGCTAGTCAACGGGGGGGTAGTTCTTGGCTGGGTGTTGGGAGTCATGTACCTGTTGTTCTCCGGGATCATTGCCTACGCAATCGCCACGGGCGCCCCGAGCTGTGGGTGTTTCGGGTCGATGTCGTCAAAACCGTCGGTCGGCCACCTTCTGGTGAACCTGGGATCCTCCACGGTTGCCCTCGCTGGAGCGATCCTGAGCGTCCGTGCCGTGAACGAGGCGATCGCGGCCGACGGACCCTTGGTGATTGCCGCGGCGGGAGTGGCTGTGATCTTTGCCGGTTGGCTCATCTTTGTCCTGAGTGGCGCGAATCGGACTATCTTGACCGGTCAGTCAAGTAAGGGGCGTTCGACTGGCAGCCAGTCGGGTCAGCGCCACTAAATACCAGGGGGATAGCAAATGGCCGAAACCACCGGCGCGCAGGTAAACGACGAGACCCAGCCCGAGGATCCGTCAACCACAGCGATACGCACGGAGGTCAGGGATTGGCTGGCCAACAACTGGAACCCCGACCTGCAGGTGGGTGAGTGGTGGGACAAGCTCGCCGATGCTCATTGGGCGGTGCCGACATGGCCAGAGGACTGGTTCGGTCGGAATCTGTCGCGTGGTGACGCGGGCGTCGTCATCGAGGAGATCAAGGCAGCGGGAGCGCTTCCCGCCCCTGGTGGGCTGGGCGTGATGCTCGCCGGTCCAACCATCGTCATGCACGCTGATGATGCACAAAAGCAGCGTTACTTGCCGGCGATCGTCAAGGGGCAGGAGGCATGGTGTCAGCTGTTCTCCGAACCCGAGGCGGGCTCTGACCTGGCTGGCCTGAAGGCCAAGGCTGAACGAGACGGTGACATCTGGACCGTGAATGGCCAGAAGGTGTGGACCTCTGCTGGCCAGATCGCAGACCGTGGCATGTTGCTCGCCCGAACCGATCCGGATGTCCGCAAACACAAGGGAATCTCGTGGTTCGCTATCGACATGCATCAGCCAGGGATGGACGTGCGTCCCCTGCGTGAGATGACTGGGCGGGCGCTGTTCAACGAGGTTTTCATGACCGATGTGACGGTGCCTCACGACGCCATCATCGGTGGCCTCAACAACGGCTGGGCGGTTGCCAACACGACGCTGTTCGTGGAGCGCTCCAGCTTGGGTGCAGGTGGTCACTCCGGTGGTGCGGCTGCTATGGCCGGCACGATTGCGGGCGACCTGGCCAAGCGTGCTGGTGACTTTGTGCGAGTGCGGGCATCGGGATCAGGCGACGTCATGAGCGGAGGAGCAGGTGGCGTAGCGCTGCGTTACGCGCTGGCGAATGCTCCGATTCTTGATCCGGTGTTGCGTCAGAAGCTGGTGCTGCTACACGAAATGCAGGAGATCGCCCGGTTCGCGAACCTGCGGGCCAAGGCGGCAAGAGAGGCCGGAGTCAAACTGACCGGAGCCGAGCCGAACATAGCGAAGCTCTCTATGAGCAAGATCACAAAGCTTGCTGGAGAACTAGGGCTGAGCCTCCAGGGTCCTGCCGGGATGCTCTGGGGTGACCCAAATGCGGATCCCGGGATGGCAGAGATGTTCCTGTTCGCACCGGCGACCTCGATCTACGGCGGCACCGACGAGGTTCAGAAGAACATCATCGGTGAGCGAGTACTGGGCCTGCCTCAGGAGATCCGCACCGACAAGGACGTGGCCTTCAAGGACATCGGCAAGAACCTCTAGACACGCCCGTGGGCGCGTCATGGCTGAATCGGAGTCGCCTGGCGGTGCTCACTGGGTGGTGGAGGTTGGCACCCCGAACGCGACACGAGGCCTTGGATCCGATTTTGTATTGTGGCCCACTATCAACAGCTGCAAACTCTGTTGCGACGAGTTGAAGAAGCTGAGCTGATCTGGGCGAAGTTGGATCAAGTTGTAGAGCGCTACGCCTTGAATCCCAGAGCGGTCGCTTCGCTTTATGACGCGATCCTGGGTCTTCGTATCCGACACCCCAGTTACCGTTCGGCAATCCACTCGGCCACAGGTGAGGAGATCACCGAACAGACGACCAGCCGCGACTTGAAGGTGCTCGCGGATTCCGGGCTGTTGATGGCGCACGGAGAGCGTCGTGGCCGCTACTACACCGCTGGGCCCGAATTGCAGGCGCTCCGGGCGGCGCTTATGGAAAAGCGCTCGCGAGGCCTTGCGGATCCGTTTCACATCGTTGGTGACCGCTGAGTGAATTTCAGTCTGTCGTCGTCCAAATCAAGACTTGGTGCGGCGGCGGCCTGCTGACAGAACAGCCGCGGCAGCTTGAGTCATAGGGCTATGATAGTCATATGGCCCGGACGCAAACGATGGTGCAACTCACAGAGGAATTGGTGGAGGACCTGGACGCGGAGTCATCTCGTCGCGGCGTATCTCGCTCAGCGCTCATTCGTGAGGCGGTGACTTCGTATTTGGAAAACGTGCGTTCAAGCGACGTCGGTCGTGCGATTGTCAATGGCTATCTGGACCACCCGCCTCACACACCTGACGAATGGTCCGATCTGGAATCTTTTGGAGACGTCTCAGCGCTGGAACTTGCTCAACGATTGGACTCTGAGGAACGCCAAGCGGGACTCGAATCATGGTGAAACGCGGAGAGTTGTGGTGGTACGAGCATCCACAGGCAGGTCGTAGGCCGTATCTCATCCTGACCCGTGACGAGGCATGCACAGTCCTCAACCAGGTGCTTGCTGTCCCGGCGACAACGGTCATTCGGGGCATTCCGACGGAGGTTGTCTTGAGCGAAGCGGACGGAATGCCTCGCCGTTGTGCGCTCAGCTTGGACAACGTGAGCCTTATCCGTCCGGCACTCTGCACAGAACGCATATCTGAACTCAGCCCAACGGTCATGAGGTTGGTATGCGAAGCGCTTGGATATGCAACGGCCTGTTGAATTTCACGGCCGTGTTCCGTGACAGAATCGCCCATGTGATGTCAAAGGGGATGCATCTGTGACGCCAGCAGAAACGGTCATCGATGAGATCCGATCTATCTCGACCACGGAGAAGGAAAAGGGTGACCGTTTCGAGGTGCTGATGGCACATGCCTTCCGCACGGACCGAACGTTCAAGCAGCAGTTTTCCAAGGTGTGGCTCTGGAACGACTGGCCGGGACATACGACCGGTGATCTGGGCGTCGACATCGTGGCCGAGACTCCCGATGGCGAACTGGTGGCGATCCAGTGCAAATGCTGGGATGCCTCAGCCACGATTCCCAAGGAAGAGATCGATTCGTTCATCTCGGAGTCGTCCAAAGCGCAGTGGTCACGGCGGATCATCGTTGCAACAACAGACAAGTGGTCATCCAACGCAGAGAAGGCGCTTACCGGCCACACGGTGCCGATCGAACGGATGGGAGTCGACCATCTCGATGCGATGACCATCGACTGGTCCTCCTACGACGTCGCCAACCCGCAAGGGCTCACAGCGACCGCAAAGCATGTACTTCGTCCGCATCAGGTCAAGGCACTCGACGCTGTCGCCGGCGGTTTCGAGGAGCATGACCGCGGCAAGCTGATCATGGCGTGCGGTACCGGCAAGACGTTCACCGCTCTGCGTATTGCGGAGCAACAGGCGGGTGTCGGTGGGACCGTGTTGTTCCTGGCGCCGTCGATTGCGTTGGTTGCCCAGTCGCTCAAGGAATGGACAGCCGAGTCCGAGATTCCGATCAGAGCGTTTGCTGTGTGTTCGGACGCAACGGCGGGCCGCTCCGATGCTGCGGACAATGCGACTGTGTCCGATGTGGTGATTCCCGCTACCACCGATGTCGGAGAGTTGATCGCGGCGAACGTAGCGGACCTGCAACCGGATGCGATGACCGTTGTGTTCTCGACGTATCAGTCGATTCAGGTGATCGCGGATGTCCAGGCCAAGACCGGGCTGGTGTTCGACCTGATCGTGTGCGACGAGGCGCATCGCACTGCTGGTGTCGCGAGCGTCAAGGACGAGGACAGGGTGTTTGCCGTCGTCCACGACAACGACACGATCCCTGCATCCAAGCGGCTCTACATGACGGCGACTCCACGGTTGTTCAAACCAAACGTCAAGGACGCTGCCGCAGACAAGGACGCACTGCTCGCGTCGATGGACGACGAGGACTACTTCGGGCCCGAGTTCTATCGACTTGGGTTTGGCGAGGCTGTCGAACAGGGACTGTTGGCCGACTACCGGGTTCTGATCTTGGCAGTGGACGAGACGGCTGTCAGCAAGTCGTTCCAGAGGCTGCTCTCCGAGGGTGACGGCGTGTTGAGCCTGCCCGACGTTGCACGTTTTGTGGGATGCCTGACGGCTCTTGCCAAGATTCCCGGCCAAGCCGGTGCGGGATTCAACGCGGGTGAGTTGCCGATGCAGAGGGCCGTGGCGTTCTGGTCGAAGATCGCCGAGTCGGAACAGTTTGCGACGCAGTTCGAACAGGTGGCCGAGGAATACTTCGATCAACTGGAAGCCGACGGCAGCGACATCGAAGCGCTCAACGTACCTACACGACATGTGGACGGCACCGACAAGATCTCGAGTCGCCGAGCCGATATCCGCTGGTTGAAGGAAACGCCGCCAGCCAACGAGTGCAGGGTCCTCACCAATGCGAAATGCCTGACCGAGGGAGTCGACGTCCCGGCGCTCGACGCCGTCATGTTCCTGACCCCGAGGCGTTCCAAGATCGACATCGTCCAGGCGGTCGGGCGGGTGATGCGTAAGCCACCCGGAAAGCAACTCGGGTATGTGATCCTGCCCATTGCGATCCCCGCCGGCGCGGACCCCGCAACCGCGTTGGACAAGAACAAGGACTACGACGCCGTCTGGGAAGTGCTCCAGGCCCTGCGCGCGCACGACGAGCGTTTCAACGCCTACATCAACCAGATTGCTCTCGGATCAGAACCGCCCGGCGACAAGGTCTCGGTCGTCCCCGTCGGTGGCAAAGATGCGGAGTCGCCAACGTACGAACAGGGGAGCGTGTTCTCCTATGCGGAGTGGACCGACGCGATCTACACAAAGATCGTTACCAAGGTCGGCACCCGCACATATTGGGAGGACTGGGCCAAGGACGTCGCCGCCATCGCTGCGCGTCAGCAGGCACGCATCGACGCGATCCTTGACCAGCAGTCAGCGGCGCGTGACGCGTTCGAGGAATTCCTAGTCGAACTGCGGGCGACTCTGAACGCTGGCATCACCAGAGACGACGCAGTCTCGATGGTCTCTCAGCACCTCATCACCAGACCGATCTTCGAAGCGCTGTTCGGT
>CAUJEC010000161.1 GCA_963169245.1 Actinomycetota bacterium | reverse complement strand
TGGCGGGACCGCCACCAGAGTCACCGGTCGAATCCTCCGACGGTTCGCTGATCCGCTTGAAATCCGAGCCCAGATCTACGACAACTGTCCCGGAGGGAGTCTTCTTGTCCTCAACTATCTCGGGCGTGGGAGACAGCCACCCTGCGACCAGTCGGGCCGAAGCGTCCTGGCCTGGAGCATGGCTGACCGTTGTCCTGGCATGGTCCTTCTCACCGGTGAGCACGTCGACGATGGCGAAACCTCCGGCGTCGAGGACATAGGACACCCTCCTACCCTCGCCATCTGGGGCAGAGGAGTTGACCACGGTCACCGAGACGTCACCGGGAGCGGGCGGTGGAAGGGTTGTCGTGGTGACAGGAGTGGCCGCGGCCTCGCCCCTGAAGATCGCAAGCACCGGCGCGGCAGCCGCCTCATCGAGCACGACAACTGCCGCCCCACCAGAGGTTCTGGTCGGCACCACCGGAAGCGCATGGGTCTGCATCCGTTGAGGGTCGATCGCCGAGACCTGGCGGCCCAGCGAGATCAGATCGCCCGCGCCCCACTTGCCGTCCAGCTTGATCGAATCGATCGTTGCGTCGACAAGCCCTTTGACCTTGGTGACATCGGATAGGCCAAGCGTCTGTGCCTTCGACATCGACGCCCGGGTCAGCAACTGTTGGCGAGTCATCCGCCCAAGATCACCGCTCGGGTCGGACACCCACTTCTTGCCGTCGTACCACTTCAGGTGCCTGGAACGCGCGAAGGCGAGACCCATCTCGCCATCGAGGACAGTGCATCCCTTCTCGGTGATGTTCAGCCCGGAGTTCAGATCCTTGACCGGGTGGGCGAAATACATCGGCACTCCACCGAGAGCGTCGATCAGTCCCCTGAATCCGTTGAAGTCCACCTCTGCGAAGTGGTTTATCGGGATGTTGAGTTCCTTCTCGATCGTGTCAACTGTCGCCTGGGCCGACTTAGCGTAAGCCGTGTTGATCCGCTGCGACTTGCCTGTCCCGGAAATCGGGACCCACAGATCACGTGGGATCGACAGGAGGTCGATCCGCTTGTTCTCGAGGTCGATCCTGGCGACCATCAGGCTGTCAGATCGCTGCCCCCCGGGAGCGTCCTTGCCCAACATCCCTGACGCCGAAGGATCATTCTTGGTGATCCCCTTGCGGCTGTCCGAACCAACCACCAAGACGTTGAACGGTTCGGTAGGCGCGGCGACCTCAGAGAGTTTCACGTCAACCCGGTCGATCTTGGAGAAACTCCACCAGCCCCACAGCGCACCTGCAGCGACCACGACCACGATGGCCACAACGACGCTGATGCCGCCCAGAATCACCTTCTGTTTCGTAGTTCTGGGGCCGCCACCGCCGCCAGCGCCGCTAGTGCGTGGGCGATCGGATGGCTGGTGAGGGTCACCGTTCTCGACGCCTACTTGTTCCCGGTCCCGGGATCGTTGACGTCGAACGGTGTATTCGTTCCCGGGCTCGGTCATCAGCCCGCCAGATTACAGGCGGAATCGTCAGACCCTGTGACTCCACCTGATAGGTGGCTGAGCAGCCATCTCGGGCGCTCCGACTACTGAGCGGGCTTGGGCTCTCTCGGCAGACCCAACACGCGCTCGCCCACGATGTTGCGCTGAATCTGAGAAGTGCCGCCCCAGATCGTCTCAGAACGGGAGAAGAAGTAGGCGCTCATCATCAGGCTGACCGGATAGTTGGGGCGACCTTCGCCGCGCATCGCGGCCGGCCAGGATCCCGAATCCGTTCCGCTGTCGACCAGCATCGAGTCCGCTCCCCAGATGTCGAGAGCCAACTGCATGGCCGCCTGGTGGGTCTCGGACCAGAACATCTTGTTGGTCACACCCAACGCGATGACACCCAGGTCCTTGGTTCCATGAAGCGTTTGGGTGAGCGAACGAAGACCATTGATACGCATGATCTGAATCTTCGAGTAGTAGCGGGCAAGTCCCTGACGGATGATCGGATCGTTGATCGCTCCGTTGGACTGGGCCTTCTCGACCATCAGGCGATACTCCTCGGCGAAGCGCCTGTACCCGGTCGTGGCAGACATGCCTCGCTCAAAACCGAGGGTGTCATTGGCTACCTTCCAACCGTTGTTGAGCCCCCCGACGACGTTCTCCACCGGACATCTCGCATCAGCGAAGAACACCTCGTTGAACTCAGCGGTGCCATCGGGCTGGTTGATCCCACGAACCTCGATACCAGGCTGGTTCATCGGGACCAACAGGTAGGAGATGCCGGCCTGCTTCTTGACGTCCGGGTCTGTCCTGGCGAGGACAAAGCAGTAGTCGGCGAACTGCGCCTGAGTGGTCCATACCTTCTGCCCGTTGATGACCCATTCCTCACCGTCACGCACAGCCGTTGTCTTGAGGGATGCCAGATCGGAGCCGGAATCGGGCTCGGAGAAGCCCTGACACCAACGCATCGAACCGTCAAGGATCTTCGGCAGGAAGTACTTCTTCTGCTCCTCGGTCCCGTTCATGAGGATCGTCGGCCCGACGAGCGTGTCGCCGAAGAAGTCAGCGCGCATAGGAGCCTTTGCCCTTGCAAACTCCTCTGCCAGAACGACGCCCTGCATGGTCGACAGACCCTTGCCCCCGTACTCGACGGGCCAGGTCGCACAGATCCAACCACCCTCGAAGAGCTTGGAGGTCCACTGATCGTTGAACTCCGCCTTCTGATCGGCGTCCATGGAGAAGCCCTCGTCGAACCAACCATCTGGCAGGTTCTCCACCAGCCAGGAACGGATCTCGGTACGGAACTCTTCTGCTTCGGCGGGATAGGTCAGGTCCATTCCTATATCTTGACCGATCGGTCAAGATCGGACCAGCCACCCATTCGGGGGTAGATTCGGTTCCATGGCCGACATCCAGGGTGCCACCCCGTTGGAAGAGCGACTCGCTGAGACCGCCTCGCAACGTTGGCGTCTGCAGTGGAAGGAACTCAAGGCAGAGGTGATCGACACGGGTCTGTGCACGGGGTGCGCGGGATGCGTGATCGCCTGTCCTCACGACGTCATCGGCTACAACCACGAACAGGGCGGGTACCGGCCATTCCATCTCGAAGATGAGTTGGGTCCCGACGACTGCATACATGGTCAGAACGGATGCACCAGTTGCACCAGGTCATGTCCCAGATTCCGGTTATGGGAGGGGCAGGCCGACACGCACCTCAATGCACGGGTCCGTGAGGACGACGAGCTCGCCGGCATCTACCACGACATCCTCCTGACACGAGCGTCCGACGACACAGTCAACAAGATGGGCCAGGACGGTGGGCTGGTCTCGGCAATTCTCATCTGGGCGCTCGAACACGACTACATCGACGCAGCGCTCACCTCGTTCCTCGAAGGCGATGCAGGGTCCTGGAAGCCACGACCCGGAGTGGCCGCGACCCGCGAGCAGGTCCTCGAGTCCGCGGGAAGCAGGTACACATACTCCGCCAACACACTCGCCATCGACGAGGCGATCGAGGCCGGGTTCAAGCGGCTCGCTCTTGTCGGCACAAGCTGTCAGTCGAGTGTCCCGCCGGTCATGTGGTCACGCAAGGTGGGAAAGATCTCCAAGCCCTTCGTGTTCAACCTGGGCCTGTTGTGCTCGAAGACCTTCGACGACGCCATCTTCGAGGAACTCTTCGAAACCAAGTACGGGATCCGCCGCGATGAGATCGTGAAGATGAACATCAAGGGTGTGTTCCAGCTCTGGTTGAAGGACGGCCGCTACCGCGAGATCAACCTGAAGGAATGTCACGCCTGGACCCGCGAGGGCTGCATCTACTGTCCCGATTTCGCGGCCGAACACGCGGATATCTCATGTGGCGGAATCGGCGAGAACTCGGATTGGACGTTGACGATCGTCCGCACCGAGCTCGGTCGGGAGATCATCAGCCGGATGATCGATGACGGGACAATCGAATCACGTCCGGGCGACTCGGATCCGGGAGCGATCGCTCTCATGCACAAGCTCGCCCAGAACTCCCGCTCACGCTGGCCGGGGTTCGCTGAGGGAAGCATCCGAATCGGGATGCCGACTCGCAAGTAGCGCTGGTCGGGCGAAACCTACCGGCGCGCGTCTCGATCGACTCGGGAGTGTTCAGCGAGCGACTCAACGGAGTCCTGCTCAGGCGGGCTGCTTCTCCTTGGCGCAGTCCCGCCGGACAGCCTCTATCCCCTTGGGAACCTCAGGCTCATTACCCTCGTCGGCTGCGGCCTGCTTCTCCTCGAAATCACGCACCTCATCGAAGGGGACCTTGTCCTTGAGGCCCTCGAAGAGGCACTTGCAGTAGCTCTCGGAGTTCAGCTCAGGGTTCTTGTACTTACCATCGACGGGTTGGACACCAGTGCAGCCATACATGAAGTTCCCGTAGAACCCGGTGCCCTCGGCGTTCACTTCGCCGTAGTCGGTTGGCTGGCGCATCGATGACGAACATCCGGTCACCAGCACAGCACCGGCGACAAAGGCCAACATCACAGCACGCAGAGTGCGGGACGAGCGATCGGCTGGAGGCGTGGCGACTGGCATTTGGCTCCTGAGAGTTGGATCACCGATCTGCCATCGGTGAGCGAGCCAAAACTAGTTGGTGGACGCTTGGGCCTCTAACCCGCGTGGTCGACGGGCTCAGGAAGAATCGCTCCACGCACCACGAAGCGGCGGCTCCGGGGTCGACTCGGGCGTGTGACAGTGCCCGGTTGGGGACCCCGGCCATCAACCGAGTCCATGGAACGAGTACGCACTCAGACGCTCCGGCGACTATTCAGCCGAGAGCGACGTCGAGGTCGATGGCTTCTGCGGGGTCGTAGTCGAACATGCAGTCTCCCCGACCGAGTTCGTCGATCGTGATGACCGGCAACGGGCGAGCCCGGTCGATGGAGCAGACCGCTCCGGCGAGGGCTACGAACAGCCCTGCAGAACGCCCCCGGGGAACGCTCGTCACATGCAACTCAGGCTCGAGGTGAACCCCGAACTGCTCAGCGGTTGCGCTGGCTTCCTGGTTGATGTTCGTCATCCGCATGTAGTTACTATCGGCATGTCAAGGTGCGTTCGGTAGGGCCGTTTGGCCCTATTTCGCCGAAGATGCCGGGAATCTCCGACACCGGGCGTGAACTCAGTCGTCCGCAATGGGGGCTCCCCGATGACTGATGCCATCGACGGTCGTCTCGACCTTGGACTTCGACGCGTCACGGACGAAGTTGATCGCTACAGCTGTCGGTAGAGCGAACACCGCCAGGATCAGGCCGTACTCCACGAGCGTCGCTCCCCGTTCTGCACGGCGAGCACGTCGAGGAAGAGTAGGGCGAAGTGGTCCTCCGCCCGCACGAGCGCGTCGAGTCGAGTCCGAGTGCCTGTCGAGTCTGAAGCTCTTTGCCATCTACTTGAGATCGGCAGTCCTTTGTACCTACTGCATAGGCCAAAAGACCTATTCGACCTGTATGGACCAACCCCTGGGTCTATGCCCTCAGGTAGCGTCCGACGGCCACACCCGAGCCGATCGCACCAGCGACGGCTCCGACGGTCAACACCATTACCACGGCGAATATCAGGTTCCCCGTCTCCCAGGTGATGTTATTGAGCAGGTCAAGACCCCGCTGGTTGACGAAGTTCCGGTGCCAAAGGACGTCAAATGACCAGGTGAGCCCCGCCGCGATGATCGCACCGATGAGCCCCTGGACCATGCCCTCGACGATGAAAGGCAATCGAATGAACCAGTTGCTGGCACCTACTAGGCGCATGACCTCGATCTCTCGACGCCTGGCGAACACCGCCGTGCGGATCGTGTTGAAGATCAACATCACCGACACGGCGATGAGTGCGAAACCGAACTTGGTGATCCAGCCATTGAGCGTGTCGAGAGATCGCTTGATGTCGCTTGCGAGTTTGGATGCGTACTCAACCTTGTAGACACCCGGCAGGTCCTCGAACTCCTTGCCGACCGCTGAGACCACCTCTGTATCGGTGCTCTTGGGCTTGATCCGGAAGCTCTGTGGAAGTTCTTCAGGGTTGATCGACTCGACGAAGTCCGGCTGATCCTTGAAGAGCCGCTTGAACTCCTTATAGGTCTCTGTCTGGTCCAAGAAGACGATCGAGTCCACCTGGGGGCTCTCCTCGAGTGCCTTGCGGACGCTCTCGATCTGCTCGGCCGAAGCGGTCGGGTTCATGTAGACGAACATGCGAACGTCGGACTGAAGTCCACCGAAGCTTCCCTCGATTCCGACTCCGATCAGATGGGAGACTCCTACGAACGCGAGTGCGATCGCGACGGTCAGCACCGAAGCGAGTGTGAGTGTGATGTTACGGACCAGGTTCGAACCGGTCTCCTTCACCACATAGTCAAGGCGAATCGCCACGAGTACTAGACCGTTGCCTTTCCGATTGGCCCGTCGGCGAGTCCGACGCTGCCCAGTAGTTGTTGACGGCGATCATTCATAGACACCCCGAGCCTGGTCGCGAACGATCCTGCCGCGATCGAGTTCGATCACCCGGCGACGCATGGTGTCGACGATGCCGCGATCGTGCGTGGCCATCACAACTGTCGTTCCGGTCCGGTTGATACGATCAAGAAGCTTCATGATCCCAACTGATGTTGCAGGGTCAAGGTTTCCGGTCGGCTCATCGGCGAGCAGGATAAGGGGCCGGTTGATGAACGCACGGGCGATCGAGACACGCTGTTGTTCACCACCGGAGAGCTCATTGGGATATGAACCCTCCTTCTTGGACAGACCGACTAGATCGAGGATCTGCGGAACGGCCTCACGGATCGCCGATTTCGGCCGGCCGATCGCCTCAAGAGCGAAAGCGACGTTCTCGTAGACGGTCTTGTTGGGCAGGAGTTTGAAGTCCTGGAAGATCGTTCCGATGTTGCGCCTCAGATAGGGAACTCGATACGACGGCAGAGATCCGATGTCCTTGCCAGCCACGTGGATGACGCCCTTCTCGGGCGTCTCCGAGCGATTGAGCAGCCGAAGGAACGTCGACTTGCCCGATCCCGACGAGCCGACGAGGAAGACGAACTCGCCCTTCTCGATCTCAACGGTGGCGTCTCTCAGGGCCATGTGTTCGCCCTTGTAGATCTTCGAGACTCCCTCGAGCTTGATCACTGTTTCCCTATCGTTGGTCGGGTCGGCACGATTGGGCGCCGATCGGTCCGCTCACCTGTTTCCGGGCAGCAGATCTGTTGTTACAGATATGTGACAATATCGCGCTCCGGGGCGTCGATAGTGAATGCCGACCCTCCCGGGTCAGCCGTTTCTCAGACAGTCCACGGCGAGGCGAAAGTGCGTGCGGTTTGGCGGCCCGAATTGCGGCGACTGTCCAGCGCCCCACTATCCGGCCGAATTTGCCGACTCCTCACGCTGCCAGCGCAGATACGACTCCATGAACTCGTCGATCTCGCCATCGAGCACCGCAGAGGGGTTGGTCTCCTCATAGCCGGAACGCAGATCCTTGACCTGCTGGTAGGGATGGAGCACGTAGTTGCGGCTCTGGCTCCCGAAGTCCACCGCGGACTGATCACCGGTGATCTCAGAGATCTTGTCCATACGCTTTGCACGTTCAAGATCGAGCAGTTTGGCCTTGAGCGTGGTCATTGCACGGTCCTTGTTTTGATGCTGGGACCGTTCGTTCTGACACGAGGTGACGATTCCGGTTGGAAGGTGGGTGATCCGCACAGCCGAATCGGTCACGTTGACGTGCTGACCGCCTGCGCCTGAGGACCTATAGACATCGATACGCAGATCCTTGTCATCGATCTGGATCTCCGAATCGACGTCCTCAAGCATCGGGGTCACCTTGACGGACGCGAAGCTGGTCTGGCGTCGAGCGTTGTTGTCGAAGGGCGAGATCCGCACGAGCCTGTGAACGCCGTGCTCGGAGCGCATGAGCCCATAGGCGTTGCGTCCCTTGACGAGAAACGTCGCAGAAGAGATCCCCGCCTCTGTCCCGTCATTGACGGACTCGAGTTGGACCTCGAAACCGTGACGCTCCGCCCACCGCAGGTACATGCGTAACAGCATCTCTGCCCAGTCCTGGGCGTCAACGCCTCCCGCACCCGAGTTCAGATCGACGATCACATCGTTCTCGTCGTACTCGCCGGTGAACAGCGCTCGTAGCTCAAGATGGTCGAACTTGCGCGCAAGGGTGGAGACGTCGGCTGTTATCTCCGCCTCGAGGCTCTCGTCGCCCTCTTCCCTGGCGAGTTCGTGCAGAGTGTCGAGATCATCGACAGAGGTCTCCAGCGAGCCGTAGACCTCCAGATCATCTGACAGTTCTGCGAACTCACGCTGGAGTTTCTGCGCCACCTCAGCGTCGTCCCACAGGTCAGGACGTCCGAGTTCGGTCTCCAACTGTGGACGCCGAGCGCGAAGCTCATCCACCCTCAGGTAGGAACGGGCCTCTTCGAGGCGTGATCGCAGGTCTGCGATCTGTGAAGTGAAATCCTGCATTGATCAGGCAGCGCCGTGACAGGCTTTGAACTTCTTGCCGCTCCCACATGGGCACGGAGCGTTGCGGGGCGTCTTGTCCCAGTCTGACTTGACCAGAGGCTGTTGAGCCGCAGGCTCAGGTTCCGCAGGCGTCGGACCCGCGCCTGTCGAGGCCTGAGCCATTGCCGGAACATCGGCACGGTCCGAGGGGTCATCCGCTGCGGTGTAGGACAGCGGCGCCTTTGGCTCCTCGGCTGCCCGGTCTGGCTGTACCCGCTGCACATGCATGACGTACTGGACGTACTCGTCGTCAACGGTCTCCATCAGCTTGCCGAACATGTCGAAGCCCTCACGCTGCCACTCGGTGAGTGGGTCGACCTGACCGAGGGCACGAAGATTGATGCCCTCTTGGAGGTAGTCCATCTCCTTGAGGTGGTCACGCCAGCGGGCGTCGATGACCTTGAGCATGACCTGGCGTTCGATCTCGCGAAGATCGGTCTCACCGAAGTCGGCCTCGCGATCCTCATAGTGACGAACCGCGTCCGCAATCAGCAGGTCATACATCTGATCGGAGGTGCCGGCGTTCTCGACGGCCTGGGGAGTGAGCGACGTGGGCCAATAGGTGGCCGTGTCGCCGAGCAGGGCGTCCAGGTCCCACTGATCCGGGTAGTCATCCGCGCAGTGGGTCTCAAGCAGTTTGTCTATGACCGCTGCGAGCGCACGCATCGTCTCGTCACGGAGGCTTGCTCCCTCGAGGATCTCATCGCGGCGCTTGTAGATGACCTTGCGCTGCTCGTTCATGACCTCGTCGTACTTGAGGACGTTCTTGCGGATCTCGCTATTGCGCGCCTCGACGGTGTTCTGTGCCTTCTCGATGGCCTTCGAGACCATCTTCGCCTCGATCGGGATCTCGTCATCCCAACCCTTGCCCATCACCCATTCGATGGCGCCGGTGGCAAAGAAACGCATGAGGTCGTCCTCGAGGGACAGGTAGAACCGGCTCTCGCCCGGGTCTCCCTGACGGCCGGATCGACCACGCAACTGATTGTCGATACGACGGCTGTCGTGGCGTTCGGTACCGAGCACGTAGAGCCCACCCCGCTCTCGGACCTTCTCGCCCTCGGCCTTGCATTCGGCCTCATACTTGGGGAGCAACTCCTTGTATCGAGCCTGGCCTTCCTCGGATTCGACCTCGAGCCCCTCGGAACGTACGTCACGCTGAGCGAGACCATCGGGATTACCACCGAGCAGGATGTCGACACCACGACCGGCCATGTTCGTGGCCACCGTCACCTGCCCGATACGGCCGGCCTGGGTGACCACCTCGGCTTCACGCGTATGGTGCTTGGCATTGAGGACCCGGTGATCGATGCCGCGCTTTTCGAGTTCACGAGAGAGCTTCTCGGACTTCTCGACCGAGACCGTACCAACGAGCACGGGCTGGCCAACCTCGACCCGTCCGGAGATGTCCTCGACCACTGCGTTGAACTTGGCCTGCTCAGTGCGGTAGATGACATCACTGCCGTCCATACGGATGAGGGGCTTGTTTGTCTGAATCGGGACGACCTGCAGGTTGTAGGTCGACATGAACTCGGCCGCTTCGGTGAGCGCCGTACCGGTCATTCCGGCAAGCTTCTCGTACATGCGGAAGTAGTTCTGCAACGTCACGGTCGCGAGGGTCTGGTTCTCCTCTTTGATCTTGACGCCTTCTTTGGCCTCGACCGCCTGATGCAGGCCATCGGACCAGCGACGCCCTTCGAGGACACGACCGGTGAACTCGTCGACTATCTTCACCTCGTTGTCCGACACCAGATACTCGCGGTCACGGCGATAGAGCTCTTTGGCCTTGATAGCGGCCTGAAGCTGATGGACGAGACTCACCGAGACGTCGTCGTAGAGGTTCTCAACGCCGAGGGACTTCTCGACCTTCTCGATTCCCTCGGGCAGGGGGAAGACGATGTGCTTCTCCTCGTCGACCTCGTAGTCGACATCACGGGTGAGCGACCGGGCGATCTGTGCGAACTTGTAATAGAGCTTGGCGGCGTCGCCGACCTGCCCCGAGATGATGAGCGGTGTCCGTGCTTCGTCGACGAGAATCGAGTCGACCTCATCGACGATCGCGAAGCTGTGACCCCGCTGAACCTTCTCCTCGAGCGACAGAGCCATGTTGTCACGCAGATAGTCGAAGCCGAACTCGTTGTTGGTCCCGTAGGTGATGTCACAGGCGTACTGCTGACGTTTGACGTCCTGGTTGTACTCGCCTGGAAGGATCACCCCGACGCTGAGGCCGAGGAAGTTGTGTATGCGCCCCATGGACTCGGCGTCGCGCTTGGCGAGATAGTCGTTGACGGTGATGACGTGCACGCCTTTGCCTGCCAGGCCGTCGAGATACACCGGAAGGGTCGAGACGAGTGTCTTGCCCTCACCGGTCTTCATCTCTGCGACCCATCCGAAATGCAGCGCCGCGCCGCCCATCAACTGGACGTCGTAGTGCCTCTGACCGATGACCCGTCGGGCAGCCTCGCGAGTGACCGCGAAGGCCTCGATCAGCAGTTCGTCGAGTTCCTCGCCGTTGGCCAGGCGATTCTTGAACTCAGGAGTCTTGGCCTGGAGGTCTGCGTCAGACAGCTTCTCAAGATCGGCTTCGAGTGCGTTGATGTCAGGGACGAGCCCGGCGAGCGCTTTGACCTTACGGCCTTCGCCAGTACGTAGAACTTTGTCGAGAAAACCCACGGATCAAACTCTACCGGTCAACCCTGCTCACCCACGCGCCGGGGACCACTACCCGGTCCAATCTGTTCAGTTCGTCCGGCAGGACCCCATACCGTGGCGACATGCTCGACCTGTTGTTCCCTACGACCTGCGTTCTGTGCGGACACAACGGACCACCGCTGTGCATCGAATGCCTCTCAGGTCTCCCCCCGGCACCTGACCTTGCTCCCCCACCCGGTTTCGATGCCTTCGGAGCCCTGTTGTCCTATGAGGGGGAGACCCGACGTCTGATCGCAGCGATCAAGTTCCAGGGACACTCCGATGCCATTGAACTGCCCGCACGAGTCCTCGCAGAGCTCGTCGAAGCGCCCCCGGATGTCGTCACCTGGGCGCCCACCTCAAGGCAGCGGCAGAGACAGAGGGGTTATGACCAGGCCGAACTGATTGCCCGTACCGTCAGCCAGTCACTCGGGTGTCAATGCCTGCCGACACTTCAACGGAACGCCACCTCGGGAGACTCTACGGGCGACCACCAGACCGGCCGCAGTCGACGCGAACGCCTTGCGGGAGCGTCCTTCGCATTTGGCGGGAGTGGAGTGGGCACGCGTGGAGTCGATCCTCATCGACTCGGGTCCGTGCTCGTGGTCGACGACATTCGAACCACCGGAGCCACGCTCAGCGCTGCCGGGGACACCCTGTTGGAGGCAGGAGCAACGTCGGTCAGTGGACTGACTTTGGCCGTAACCCTCTAGTGGTCGCCGGGAGTTCGATGTCCTGGCGGTCGGCCATCGCAGTTCGGAAACGGGCGGCGCTCATCGGCTTGGCAAATACATAGCCCTGGGCCATATCACAATGCAGTGACGCTGCGAGCATGGCCTGCGCTTCGGTCTCCACGCCCTCGACGAGAGTTCTGAGGCCAAGGTCATGGCCGAGCCGGTTGATCGTCTGGAGCAGTGACAGGTCACGGGCACGGGTGGGTGCGTTCTCCACGAAACTCTTGTCGATCTTGAGCAGGTGGAAGGGCAGTGTCCGCAGGTAACTGAGCGACGCGTACCCGGTCCCGAAATCATCGAGTGCCAGGAATGTCCCCATTTGACGTAGG
>CAUJEC010000160.1 GCA_963169245.1 Actinomycetota bacterium | reverse complement strand
GAGTTGAGGATCGCTCGGCCGCCTATCCACTTGAGTCCCGCCTCGATCACCTCGGGTTCGGTGGAGTCGAGCACGAGCGGAACCGAAACCTGGGTCCCGAACCGCTGAGCGATCTCGTCCATGTCGATGGATCCATCACGTCCGACGTAGTCGACACAGACATCGATGATGTTGGACCCTTCCTTAACCTGGTCCTTGGCCATGGCCAGACAGGTGTCCCAGTCCTCTTCGAGCATCGCCTCGCGGAACTTCTTCGAGCCGTTCGCATTGGTGCGCTCGCCGATCATGACCAGGTTGGCTGCCGAATCCTCGTCGCCTCCGAGGAACACCGGTGAATAGATGGAAGCGACACCGTGTTCGAAGTCCGGGTGACGCGTCGGTGGGGTGACGTCCTTGAGAGCCTCGACTAGTTGGCGGATGTACTCGGGGGTCGTGCCACAACATCCACCGACGATATTGATACCGAACTCTGTGACGAAGCGGACCTGGTGTGCGACGAAGTCCTCAGCGCTCAGGTCATAATGCATGTGACCGTCGACGACCGACGGCAGACCGGCATTGGGAAGCACCGAGATGGGGATGCGCGAATGCTGGGCCAGGTATCGGACGTGCTCGCTCATCTCCTCGGGGCCGGTTGCACAGTTGATGCCGATGACATCCGGCTTCATTGCATCGAGGGCTATGAGCGCAGCGCCGATTTCGGTTCCCGGCAGCATGCGCCCGGTGAGTTCGATGGTCACCTGTGTCTGAAGGGGGACGTCCCGGCCGATATCGGCCATGGCTTCCCGGCACCCGTTCATCGATGCCTTTATCCCGAGCAGGTCGAACTGGGTCTCGATGATCAACACGTCCGCGCCGCCACGGATGAGCCCGCGGGCCTGTTCGGCGATCTGTTCTTTGAGGTCGTCGTAGCGGACCTGACCGAGCGAAGCGAAGCGGGTTCCCGGGCCTATGGAGCCGGCAACGTAACGGGGCTTGTCGGGGGTGGAGAACTCATCCGCGACTTCGCGGGCGATGCGGGCGGCCATCTCGTTGAGTTCCTCGGTGCGATCACCGAGGCCGTACTCGTTGAGCGTGGCACGCATTCCACCGAAGCTGTTCGTCTCGATGACATCGGCCCCCGCCTCGAGGTATTCGCGGTGCATCTGACGGATGACGTCGGGGCGGGATTCGTTGAGGATCTCGGGGCAGCCCTCGAGCTCGGGGGAGCCGTAGTCTTCAATCTGGAGGTCCTGCTCCTGGAGCCAGGTGCCTGCGGCGCCGTCGAAAACAACTATTCCTGAGGCAATTGCCTCGCGATAACTGGGAGATGTCATTGTCAACCGAGGCTAGTACCACGGTCGCGTCAACCGAATTGGCGGTGTTCAGCGGTGCTTGGGCCGCGCTGTGCGACCTGCTCATGACCGAGTCTGTGGGCGCGCTCTCAGTCTGGCGGAGCGCTTTCGTCGCGCGATGTGATCCGGCCGGATTCATCGACCCACGCCATGAAACGAGCGGGGTTGCCAACGACAAGCTCGTGGTCTCTGATGTCGCGGGTCACAACCGACCCTGCCCCGACCATGGCGAAGCGACCAATCGTGTTGCCACAGACGATCGTTGCGTTCGCACCGATCGAGGAACCCTCCTTTATGAGGGTCGGGGTGATCTCCCAGTCATCGTTTGTGGCACGCGGGTACATGTCGTTGGTGAACACAGCGGAGGGACCGACGAAGACGGCGTCCTCGATCGTGACACCCGCGTAGACCGAGACGTTGTTCTGGATCTTGACCCTTGACCCGATGCTGACGCCGGCATCGACGAAGACGTTCTTGCCGATGTTGCATCCCTCGCCCACATGGGCCCCGGACCGTACCTGCGCGTTCATCCAGACCTTGGTCCCGTCGCCAAGCACGGCGCCGTCCTCAACGAGTGCGGTCTCGTGAACGAAGGGAGGATTGGATTCGGTCATTGTTCTTCCTGACGAGTCGGTCACGAGCGGATTGGCGGGCGTGGATCAGCGCACTGTTGCAGACCGCTACGGTAGCTGTCCATGAAGATCTATACGCGCAAGGGTGACGACGGAACGACCGGCCTCTACTTCGGTGGACGTGTCCGCAAGGACGACCTTGCTCCGATGGCATATGGGGATGTCGACGAGGCGCAGTCCGCAATCGGAGTCGCCCGAGCACACGGCAGAGACTCGGCTGAACTCAACGAAGTCCTCATCCACATCGAGCGCGACCTGTGGATCCTCATGGCGGACCTTGCGACTGCAGATGAGAACCGGCACAAGCTTGAGCCCGGTGCGACCCTTGTGACCGAGGAGATGGTGGACCGTCTCGAGACACTGATCGACACCTATTCGGCACGTTACGAGATGCCTCGTGAGTTCATCGTGCCGGGTGAGCATCTGACTGCCTCATATCTGGATCTGGCCAGGGCGGTTGTGAGGCGAGCCGAGCGATCCTCCATCGCGGCAGCGGCGGACGGTTCGCTGTCGGTCAAGTACCTGAACCGACTCTCTGACCTGCTCTTCACGCTCGCGAGGTGGCAGGAAGGTCAATCGGTGACGGCGAAAAGTGTGATCGACTGAGAATCACCGAACCCGAGCGGACACGACGCGAAAAGAAGAGGACACGAGGAACAACTGATGGCAGAACCGAAGAAGACCCCCGCAGCCAAGAGGGCCTCGGCAAAGAAGTCTCCAGTAGCCAAGTCCCCGGTCAAGAAGGCTCCAGCAAGGAAGGCCCCGGCCAAGAGTGCGGCTCCTGCAAAGAGAACAACAGCCGCTCAGGCCACAACGCCCACCACAGAGGTAACCGGCCCGGTCATGGCTGACATCAAGCTCGGCAAGGCAGTGTCCAAGTCGGCGTCTGCTGTTCTGGTACCTGTCTTTGCCGATCACCTCGACGACATCGATGGTGTGACTGCGGCGTCGCTCGAACGTGATGGTTTCACGGGTAAGGCCGACTCGACGTTGCGACTACCCGGCGGTGAGCAGACCCGAGTCCTCATTGGTGTGGGCGACTCATCGAAGGCGACCGCCGATGAGTTCCGTCGGGGTGCAGCAACTGTTATGAGGTCGCTGACTCGCCACGAGAAACTCGCTGTCGACCTCGACGGTGTTCTGGGGACGCTCGAATCCTCCGACGCTGACCTGTCGGCACCTGAAGTGGTGTCCGCCGTGAGCGAGGGAGTCCTGCTGGGCTCGTATCGCTTCGAGGTCTACAGGAAGGCGCCAGAGGGGCAGGCCGAGAAGCAGTCGGTCACCGTTGCGGTGGGCGAACGTGCTCGGCTGTTGACAGCTCCGATGACTCGCGCTCGAGCGGTCTCCAACGCAGTGGCGTTCGCCAGGGATTTCGTCAACGAACCCGGTGGGACCCTGACGCCAACGGTCTTTGCGAACCGATCGGCTACTCGCGCCAAGGAGGTCGGTCTAAAGGCGGAGATCCTCGATGAGAAGGCAATCGCCAGGGAACGACTTGGAGGATTGATCGCTGTCAACCAGGGATCAGTGGAACCTCCCCGACTTCTGAAGCTGATCTATACGCCGTCGGGTGCAACAGCCAAGACCCCGACCGTGTGTCTCGTGGGCAAGGGAATCACCTTCGATTCGGGTGGACTCTCGCTCAAGCCGGGTGAGTCGATGTACGAGATGAAGAACGACATGGCCGGCGCGGCGGCGGTGATCGCGACCATGTGTGCCCTTCCGGCGTTGGCTGTAGGGGTGAAGGTGGTCTCCTTCACGCCGATGACCGACAACATGACCGGCGGTGCCGCACAGCGTCCGGGTGACATCTACACCGCTCGCAACGGCAAGACGGTTGAGGTCCTCAACACCGATGCCGAGGGCCGGCTGGTCCTCGGTGAGGCTCTGGTACTCGCCTCGGAACAGAAGCCCGAGGCGATCATCGACCTGGCGACGCTAACCGGGGCATGCGTAGTCGCGCTCGGGGAGAAGATCGCGGGTCTTATGTCCAACAGCGACGACCTCGTGGCAAAACTCGAAGGCGCGGCCAAGGAATCGGGAGAGCGTGTATGGCACCTGCCGCTTCCTGACGACTACCGCAAGGGTCTCGACTCGAAGTTCGCCGACATTAAGAACATCGCTAGCCGGTGGGGCGGAACCCTCACCGCCGGGCTGTTCCTTCGCGAGTTCGTAGGCGACGGCATCGACTGGGCACACATCGATATCGCCGGTCCGGCGTTCACCTCGAGCGCCGATGGCGAGAACGCGCCCGGCGGCACGGGGTTTGGTGTGCGGACGCTCCTCCGGTTGCTTGAGAACTGGTAGGGGAGCGAGGTCCATAGTCGGGCAGTGACGCCCGCTGCTCAAGCAGCGTCGCGGGTCGTTGAGTCGCCGGACGCTGTCGAACTTGTCATTGGACTCGGCATCGGGCGCGGGCTGGTCTGGGCCGGCCTGTTCTCTGCAATCCAACGAGCGTGTGAGGTCTGAACCGACTGCGGCAGTCGAGCGAGCTGACGTCTACTCAGAGTGGGTAGAAGGAGCCGGACATCGAGTTCGTTTTCGTCGACTCGCCGAGCGACGTTGAAGGTGCATGCTCTGTCTATCGTTCGGACGATGGGAGAGTTCCGACTCACTCCTCCGCCAAGGCCGATAGCACGAGAGGTGTCGGGCAGCGAAAGACGGAAACCTCGTGGGTGTGCGTCGAATCCGACTGCGAAGCGTCGGAGGAGGCAGATGACTGACGGGCCGAGCACTCCGAGCCAGTAGCGCTCGACATAGTCGTCGCTCAGATAGTGGCCGGACATCGCATGTCCAGGGTCCCACCATGGACGGATGATCAGCTGTGAACTGGCCGGAGAAACCAGGCCTTCATCGGCGGTCGGACCTTGGACCGATGGATGTTCGGACTTAGACATGGGTGCCTCCAAGACAGATCGGTCCCCGAACGGGACGGGCTCAGAGCACCGTAACGACGATGACTCGGTTAGTCAGCGGGGACCGCTCCCCGCTGTGGGGCCGCTGACTGCGCTGTGGGGCCGCCAACCGCAGAGTCAGACGCGGCCGAAGTCGTCCTCAAGGCGGATGATGTCGTCCTCGCCAAAGTAGGTGCCGTGCTGGACTTCGATGAATACCAGTGGTCCGACCGACCCTACGTTCTCGATCCGGTGAGCCATACCAGATGGGATGTCGACTGTGTCGCCGGGGCCAACCTTCACCGATTCCTGATCCAAGATGGCGACACCTTCGCCCTGCAGGAAGAACCAGTGTTCGGAGCGTTTAGTATGACGCTGGTAGCTGATCCGCTTGCCCGGTTCGACAAAGATCCGCTTTACCTTGTGGTCTCCTTCATCAGCGAGTACGTGGTAGTGGCCCCAGGGGCGCTGGCTCGGATCCATCAAAACATTGTGGCCGACCACCCAGTGCTTTGTCGTAATCGGCGCCCCCGACTTCCTGATAGTTGACCAAGTTGGTAGGGTTTTAGTCTGCTTCGATCAATAGCTACGGATCTGTGTGTGTAGGGCCATCAGCAGCGGCGTTGCGCAGTCTGTTTCTCGAAGCGGAACTCATCTCGACACCACCAAAAAGACCGCAACCGAATCACGGAAATCAAAGGGACCATGGGCAGCTTCAGAGACCTCCTCAATCAGACGAAGACCGAAATCAACGAGGTTGACACCGCTGAGGCAGAAGCCCTGCGCGACAGCGGAGTGACACTTCTCGACGTTCGTGAGGCTGACGAGTTCGAACAGGGCGCAGTGCCCGGCTCGGTGTTCATTCCACGTGGCCACCTCGAGTCCCAGGTCGAGTCGCGAATCGCCGACAAGGACGCGCCGCTGATCGTCATGTGCGCAGGTGGCGTGCGGTCGGCCTTCGCCGCCAAGACCCTCGCGGAGCTTGGTTACACCGGAGTTGTATCGATGGCCGGTGGGTTCAACCGTTGGAAGGACGAGGGTCGCGATTGGAAGCGCCCCCAGGTCCTCACATCTGATCAGCGCAACCGCTACTCACGTCACCTGCTCATGTCCGAGGTTGGTGAGGAAGGCCAACTCAAACTGCTCGATGCCAAGGTGCTTCTCCTTGGAGCCGGCGGCCTCGGCTCACCCGCTGGGCTCTATCTGGCGGCAGCCGGCGTGGGAACGATCGGCGTGGTCGACATGGACGTCGTGGACGAATCCAACCTGCAACGTCAGATCCTGCACAACACGGAGCGAATCGGTGAGCGGAAGGTTGACTCCGCAAAGAAGACCATCAACGCGTTGAACCCCGAGATCAAGGTCATCACCCATGACATCCGACTGAGCGCTGCGAACATCGAAGAGATCATCGCGGGCTACGACATCGTCGTCGACGGTGCGGACAACTTCCCGATTCGTTACATGCTCAACGACGCCTCCGTGAAGCTCGGGATTCCTGTCGTGCATGGTTCGATCTTCCGCTTCGAGGGTCAGGTCACAGTATTTGACCCGAAGAACGGGCCCACCTACCGCGACATGCTCCCAGTTCCGCCACCGGCGGAGATGGCGCCCAGTTGCTCCGAAGCCGGCGTACTCGGCGTGCTGCCCGGCATCGTCGGTTGTATTCAGGCAGTCGAAACCCTGAAGTTGATCCTTGGGCTCGGCACGTCGCTCGTTGGTCGATACCTGACCTTCGACGCAGCGGACATGGAGTTCCGTGAGTACAAGCTGCGTCGCGACCCCAAGAACGAGATCACCTGGGAGAACCGGGACCAGATCGTGGTCAGCGAGATGGAAGGGCTCTGCCAGCCGGCACCGCTTCAGCCGCCAGCGTCGGAGTCCGCGGCCTGAGGCGCCGAACTGTCAGATTCGGTCTATAGACTCATACCGTGCCAAAACACAATCGACGTCGCGCACTAATCCGTCGGATCTTGATCGCAGGAGTGGCAGGAGCGGTCGCTGCACTGGTCCCTATAGCTGGACTGAACTTCGAAGCGGTGGCTTCTGCATCAACTTCTGAGCTTCCCACCATGTTGCCCGTGTCCCCCGAGGACACGGCAGAGATGGTCGCGCAGGGCGTGTCCGAGTCGGACCTTGGATCGAGCCGGCTTGTAGGTCAGGTGGAGGAGTCAGAACCGTTCACGATGATTGGGGTGAAGCTCCGCAAGACTCCTCTGGGATCGATTTTAATCCGAACAAGGTCAGTGCACTCCGACTGGAGCGGCTGGAAGGTCCTTGAGGTTGAGGCAGAGGAGGGGCCCGACTCCTCGAGTGACGAGTTCACCCGGTCCGTCAGTTCAGAGCCGGTGTGGGTTGGGCCAGCTTCAGCCTACGAAGTGTCAATGTTGGCATCCGATGTCGACGACGCACAGGTCGTGGTAGTGCGAGAGGAACTTGAGCGCTCCGTTGTCGATGCAACGCCGCTCGCTGACGCCGAGATCCTCAACGGAGTCAATCTGAACGAACGATCCGCGTGGTCGGCCCGCGCGCCCAAGTCCAGTCCCAATGTGGCGGCCAAGGTGACCTTGGCCGTTGTGCATCACTCGGACTCCGGGAACAACTATTCGCAATCCCAAGTCCCATCGATACTGCGGGGGATCCAGGCGTATCACATGGATTCCCGGGGCTGGGATGACATCGGGTACAACTTCATCGTCGACAAGTACGGAACTCTGTGGGAAGGGCGATCCGGTGGTGCTGATCTACCCGTGGTGGGCGCTCATGCTTCGGGTTTGAACACAGGTTCGGTGGGTGTGATGGTCCTTGGTGACTACACCGCGGCCACACCTTCGAATGCCGCCGTCGAATCGGTCTCCCGTGTGATCGGCTGGAAGTTTGCGATCAGCGGAGTCGACACGTCGACACGAGTCGATTTCACGCCTGGGTCCGGATCGCCACGTTTCGCGCCCGGTGTCGCAGTTAATCTGCCGCGTGTGGTGGGACACGGCGACGTCGGTTATACAAGTTGCCCGGGGTCTGTTTCGGGACGGTTGGCAGATATTCGTACCCGGTCGCTTGATTGGTCACGATGGTTCGCTCCGCTGCTCGTTCCCCCAGGCAAGATCATTTCTACAACTGGCGGAAGTGGCTCAGTGTCGATCACCGGATTTGCCAACAACTCATCCGGAACCGGGGCGGCCACCGTGCGGGTCACATCCGATGGAAAGACCCTGAACCTGACGGCGAATCAGGCGACATCAGCAGTCGGAGCCAAGCCGAACACGGGATTCAGCGGCTCGCTTAGCGGGATTCGGCCCGGTTTTCAGCGCGTTTGTGCTGTCATCACCTCGGGAAGCGCGAGCGGTACAGATTTGGGATGTTGGGGAGTGATAGTCGCGGATCCGACCGGCAAGAGCCCCGTTGGTGGTCTAGCCGGGTTCAGCGGGGGGATGGGCAGCGTATATATAGGTGGTTGGGCATTCGATCCCGAGACATCTGACCCCGTCCTGGTCGACATAACCGTTGATGGAGTCCTCAAGCGGACCGTCTACGCGGATGAACAGACCCCGTACATGTCGCCAGCGGATGCCGGCCGTCTCGGCACAGCACATGGTTTCTCCGCGACCAGTGTCGGGGTCCTCGCGGGCAACCGTGACGTGTGTGCCAAGATCCGGAACCTTCACGCAGGTCAGGATGTGACCCTAACCTGCGTGACCGTTACTGCCGTTGGTGCATTACCAGAAGGCTCATTCGAGACAGCAAAGACAGGAACCGGCACGATCACGGTCACCGGTTGGGCACTTGACAGAGAAACCCAGTCAAGTACGAACGTGTTGATCACCGTAGACGACGTCTGGCATGTCGTACTTGCCGATAAGTATCGATCCGACATCGCCACTGCATATCCTGGCTATGGTCCATACCACGGTGTGAGCGAGACGATCTCAGCAGCGAAAGGCGGTAGGAAGGTGTGCTTCTTCCCGCTGAACGTGGGTGATGGAACCAACGTCCAGTCGGGGTGCACGAACGTCGTCGTCAAGTAGCTATGGTGGCCGGAGTGGCGACTGACCACAACGGGGCGGATCATCCGCATCCCTTCGTGCGCATCATCACCATCAACTGGAACTCAGGTGAACTGACAACGCGTTGTGTCCAGTCGCTTCTCGATACCGAATACCCAAAGGATCGCTTCGAGATCGTCGTGGTTGACAACGGGTCCACCGATGGGTCACTAGATAGCATCAGGACGACGTTCGGAGGTCATCGTGGTTCTCCAGTTCTGCGAATACTGGAGAACGGACTGAACCTGGGTTTCGCCGAGGGATGCAACCGGGCAATGAGAGACCACGACGGTATTAGCTTCGTGGCGCTCGTGAACAACGATACTGAGGTCGAGGTCGATTGGCTGGGTCACCTAGTCAAAGGACTCAACGATAACCCTGACGCCGGAGCCGCTTCTGCGTGTCTTGTTCTCGCGCCGTCGTTTGTTGAGTTCAACCTTGAGGTCTCTAGAGGGGCTGTTTCAGTGATGGCTGTAGAGGTGGACGGCGTTGATTCGATCCGACGATGCGTCTATGCCGGTGGGCAGGAGATAGGGGACCCCACCTGGCCACTCGATACGGTCCATGTTTCTACCGGGATCGACGTTATCCAAGTCCCAGCTCGTCAGAGAGCCCAGACGGTGCGAATAACCCTGCGTTCAGTGGACTGCTCGGGCCCAAACGTCTTGTGGCGAAATCTGGCGCGGGGTCGTGCCGGAGCAGAAGTGTCGCTGCTATACGAGGGTGAGCGAGTCGAACCCGAAGTGAACGGTGAACTCAACGAGATGACTTTCGAGGTCGAATTGACCGAGCACCGACGCGAGCTTCTTAATGGTCTCGGCACTGGTATGAATCCAGATTGTGAAGGGTTTGACATCGGGTTCGGCCAGCCGGTCGAGTCTGTAGCTGACCTCGAACCGGCACTCGGGTTCTGTGGAGGTGGTGTCCTGTTGCGTAGCACCGCGATCGATCAGGTCGGACTCTTTGATCCACGCTTCTTCGCGTACTACGAGGACAGTGACCTGTCTTGGCGGATGCGTCGTGCCGGATGGAAGATCATCGCCGTACCGCAAGCTAGGATTCATCACGCGTTCGGTGCCGCTGGAGGTTCAAGAGCCCCGTGGTTCTTCTTCTTGAACTACCGGAACTGGATGCTCACCGTCATTAGCAACGGGGACTTCGACGAGATCAGGCACGTGCTCTGTGTGGCTAGGCAAAGAGCATGGAACGGATTAAGAGGGAGCGTCCTGAGTCCGTTGAAACATCGGGAGAGACTCTCGTGGCGACTGACGAGGGCATGGATCCTTGTCTTCCTCGGAGTCCTGGCGGCGACCCCGAGACGTCTAGTCGTGCGATGGTTCCCACAACGAAGCGCCAGCATAATAGGACGGAAGGCCACTGCTTCAGTTCGGAGCCGGTTCGCGAAATTGCCGGATTGATCCGATCGCCCGGTAACTTGTCAGTCGTGAAGGGCCTAATTCTCTCGGGCGGAGCGGGCACGCGGCTCCGACCAATCACACACACGAGCGCAAAGCAGTTGGTTCCAATCGCCAACAAGCCGATCCTTTTCTATGGGATCGAAGACATGGCAGCCGCTGGCATCACCGACATCGGCATTGTCACCGGGCAGACCGCAGACGAGGTCGAGGCCGCCGTCGGTGATGGATCCAGATTCGGTGTCAACATCACCTATATCAACCAGCCCGATCCGCTTGGTCTTGCGCATTGTGTTCTCATAGCGGCCGACTTCCTTGGCGACGACGACTTCGTCATGTACCTCGGCGACAACATGTTGGAACAGAACCTGTCGGGCTTCGTTGATCGCTTCGTCGACGCTCAGCGGTCATTATCCGAGCCCCGCCTTCTGGACGGCCCCGGTGACAAGGCGGTTCCCTCCGCGCAGATCCTGCTGTGTCCGGTTCCGGATCCGAGCCGATTCGGCGTGGCGACCATCGATGCGGCGGGCCACGTTGTCGACCTTGTCGAGAAGCCGGCTGATCCCGTGTCGAATCTGGCACTCGTGGGCGTGTATCTGTTCACGAGTGCGATCCACGATGCGGTGGCGGCAATCGAACCGTCTCCCCGTGGAGAGTTGGAGATCACTGACGCCATCCAGTGGCTGATCGACTCCGGCAGAGTGGTGTCACACGAGATTCTGGAGGGCTGGTGGCTCGACACCGGCAAGAAGGATCCGTTGCTCGAATCGAACCGGAGAGTCCTTGAGAGTCTTGAGGGCTCTGTTCGTGGAGATGTCGATGAACGGTCGACCATAGACGGAATGGTAATCATCGAGCAGGGGGCTTCCATCGTGAACTCGCATGTGCGCGGACCGGTGGTCATCGGGGCTGATGCACGGGTGGAGAACAGCTATGTCGGCCCATACACCTCGCTTGCCGATGATTGCATCATCAGGGATTCAGAAGTGGAGAACTCGGTTGTTCTCGAGCGAAGCGTCATCAGCGGTGTCCCACGACTCGTCGACAGTCTCATCGGTCGAGACGCGAAGGTGGAGCGATCAGATCTTCGCCCCAAGGCCACCCGCCTGATGATTGGCGATGACTCTTCGGTGGGGCTCGTGTGATCGACCGCAGCCATAGTGCGGCTGGCATGAACACTGCGGGTGGAACGACACAGATGACTAATCAATGATGTCGCTCTTGAAAGAGTGTGCGTTGAACTGATCAGGCGACAGAATTAGAGAGTCGATACCTACGGTGTCGCGGATGTGGAGAAATGTTGATTATGGCTGATGTCGTTGAGTCATCCCTGATAGAAGGGGTCTATCTGGTCACCCCCAGAGTCTTCGGGGACGACCGTGGCTACTTCGTCGAGACGTACCGACGCGAGTGGATTCCCTCGGGCCGGGAGATGATCCAGGGCAACCGGGGGGACCGGATCGCCGGATGCATCGTCGGTCTGCACTACCACCTTCATCAGGCGGA
>CAUJEC010000159.1 GCA_963169245.1 Actinomycetota bacterium | reverse complement strand
GGAACGACGGTCACGCCGATCAGAGCGGCGACGCGCCGAGCAGCGAACCAAGAGGTCAGAGAGTCGACCGGCGCCGGCCAGGCGCGCAAGGCTGATCGGATGAGCAAGGCTGATCAGATGCATAGAGGTGGTCGAATGACTGGAGGTGATCGGATGAAACGGCTCGCGACACTGATTTCCGCTGTGGTTCTCGCAACGTCCACCATGGCCTGCAGTTCGACTCAGACCGACGGAGCGAGCACTGACTCCAAGGACGAATCCAGCCAGCAGGCTTCGGATCGACAGTCCTCTGACGGCCAGGCGGACGAGCAACCATCAGCAGGCCCGGCGACCCGCGGGGAAGATCCTTCCGAACCGTCCGAGATCGGGACTTTCGCGGTGGGTCGGGCGGATCGGACCTTTGTGGACGCCTCCCGAGTGACCGCTGCTCATGGAGGCCAGCCAGAGCTCACCTCACGCACACTCGAGACCCTCGTTCTGTATCCCGCGTCGAAACCAGGCGAAGGATCAGAGCCCTTGGCAGGGCCGTGGCCTCTCATCGTGTTCTCCCATGGTTCGACGCGGGCGGGCATCGACTACATCAAGACGCTCAGCGCTTGGGTATCTGCCGGTTACGTTGTTGCCGCTCCGAGCTTTCCGCTCTCGAGGACAGGCACCCCGGGAGGCACCAATTACGGGGATTACGAGTCCCAGAGCGCGGATGTCTCCTTTGTCATCGACTCACTGCTCGCCGACGAGTCACCTGCGGCAACCAAACCAAACTCAGATGCCACGAACGCCAACGCCAAGGGCACCACGCTGTTGGACATCATCAACCCTGATCGGATAGGACTGGGCGGCCAGAGCTTTGGGGCCATCACCACGCTCGGGGCCGTCGCCGCCAAATGCTGTGCTGATAACCGTGTCGATGTCGCCACCGAGTTCGCCGGCGTATGGCTTCCGTTCTCAACAGCGTCGGAGATCTCATCGAACGCCAAGGATGTGCCGATTCTCTTCGTCCACGGCTCCAAGGACCCAACGCTGCCCTATGACAACGGTCGCGCCGCGTGGCAGATGATTGGAGCCCCGGGAGGCTTCCTGACCCTCGTCGGCACTGGTCACGACGAAGGCTTCTTCGACGGTTCCGATGATCCCCTCGACTCGCTCGTGACCACTGCGACTCTGGCCTTCTATGACGGTGTCCTCAAAGGCGACGACACTGCTCGTCGGCGAATCGATACGCTCGTATCGGCAGCTGGTCCCGATAAGGTCACCTTCGACGTCAGCGAGAACGGGTTCTAGGTCCGACATGGATGACGACCCCGACCGTGTGACTGGCGATCAAGTGACTGCTGATCGGGTGACAGCCGATCGTCTGCGTGGTCGCACACAAGTTCATCGGGGCCACACACCACGGTTCGAACCAGATGTCCTGGCGGTGATCGCGCTCGGCGGGATGATCGGTGCGACCTGCAGGTACGCGCTCAGCCGAGCACTGCCCAGCGCGGCAGGCCGGTTTCCCTGGGCGACGCTGATCACCAACCTGACCGGAAGCCTGATTTTGGCGGTCCTGTTGGTAGTGATGGTCGAGAGGTTCCCTCCTTCGCGTCTTCTGAGACCCTTTCTGACAACCGGCGTGCTGGGCGCCTACACAACGATGTCGACCTTTCTCGTCGACACCGCATTACTCATAGAGGGCGGACATGCCCTCACCGGATTCGGATACGCACTCAGCACCCTTGTCGGTGGATTGGCTCTCGCCTACCTCGGGGTCAGCACCACACGCAGGATCTATCAGAACTCATGAGCGCCACCGGATGGATCGCCTTCCTTCTGGCCGCCGGCATGGGTGCACCCTGTCGTTTCATGGTCGACTCCGCTGTCGGTTCACGAGCCAGAGGCGACTTCCCATGGGGAACGCTGGTGGTCAACTCCAGCGGGTGTCTGTTGCTTGGCGCCCTGATCGGCCTTGGGATGTCGGGAAGTATCAGTCCAGTGCTACGGACAGTTGTGGGAACCGGTGGACTTGGCGCATATACAACCTTCAGCACGTTCTCGTTCCAGACCATCGAGCTCGCAGAGTCGGGAAAGCTGGGGCTCGCTGCCCGGAACGTTCTGGGCAACTCTCTTGTGGGCCTCGCTGGCGCAGTGGTCGGGCTTGTCGCGACCGGAGCCTTCCGATGAAGCGACTCACATCCATAACGAAGCAGAGCTCGGCAGGCGCCAGAAGTCAGTCCTCAGAGAGCCCGTCGTCACAGGGCCCGTCGTCACCAAGCCAGCCGGTACGAACCGAGTCCGTGGGCCACCGATCGGACAATCGCTCGTCGCAGCAACCCCTACTTCTCTATGACGGCGACTGCGCGTTCTGTCAGCGTTGCGTGGACCTGCTCGACACAGCGCTGCTCGGCGGAGGTTCGGCTCAGGTTGTTCAGCCCTTGGGCCGGTCATCGGCTGAATCAACTCCTGTTGTTGCCGTGGTTCCTTGGCAGTCGGTCGAGCTCGATATTTTGGGCGTGACTTGGGAGCAGGTACAGGCCAGCGTCATCTGGATCGATGCCGATGGATCTCAACGGACGGGTGCCGACGCGATCGCGGCGCTGCTTCGCAGCAGGGATACGAACTTCGCGCGGGTCGCCAGCGCGGCGCTTCAGCTTCCGGTCATACGTCTCGCTGCGCGATTGGTATACGGAATGGTGGCCCGCAACAGGCACCGTCTCCCGGGAGGAACTCAAGCTTGTCGAACAACGATGAGACCCGGGAAGGACTGATCGCTGCTCGATGCACCGACCGCGCCGCTATGGAGCTGGGGTCGGTGGATACGATCTGACAATGGAGTCCTGTGAACGCTGTGGGTTCATCTGGGTTTCGGTCAGCGACGACGAGTTCCGAGACCGAATCCTCAGTGGCATCTCCGAGATGTCGGCCTTGATCAGCCGCTCACCACAAGCAGATGCTCACCCGGATCCACAGACATGGTCCGTCGTCGAGTACGGCTCCCACGTTCGCGACGTACTCCTTCATGTCCGCGATCGGATAGTCATCGCACTCGTCGAGGACTGTCCCGAGTTCAAGCCGCTCTATCGAGACCAGCGAGCGGACTTGGGGTTCTACCTCGGCGACACCCCCGACGTGGTCTGTGGAGAACTCGCGATGGCCTCATCGCTTTTCACCCGGACGCTCGAGCGCATCCCAGCAGGTGGACTGGACCGGCCATGCATGTACGCCTTCCCGACACTCGGGGAACGCAGCGTGAGGTGGATGGTCCAACAGGTGATACATGAAGTCGAACATCATCTCGGTGACATACGCGTCCAGATCAAGGGATCCCAGAATCAGGAACGGCAGAATCAGGAACGACTATGACCAAGCAACTTGTGAGAGTGCAGAACTTCTTCGTCTCACGCGACGGCTACGGATCGGGTGAGGGTCAGAGCCTGGAAACACCCTTTGGGCACGCCAATCCCGCCGATCTGGCTTCCTGGGCGGGGGCCACAGCGAGTTGGGTCAACCGAACCGAACCCGGTGGAAGTCGCGGCCTCGACGACTATTTCACACGGGACTTCAGGAACAACATCGGGGCGGAGATCATGGGACGCAACAAGTTCGGTCCCCATCGCGGACCGTGGGAGAACCACGACTGGGTCGGATGGTGGGGCGATGAACCGCCGTTCCACACCCCAGTCTTCGTGCTCACTCACCACCCCCGACCGAGCTTCACCCTCGGGGAGACGACCTTCCACTTCCTCGATGCCTCCCCAAGGGAAGCCCTTGATGTGGCGATGGATGCAGCGGATGGCAAGGACGTCCGAATCGGCGGTGGAGTTGCGACGCTGCGAGAGTTTCTGGACGCTGACCTCATCGACGCCATGCATGTGGCCGTCGCACCGGTCGAGCTTGAACGTGGCGAACGTCTGTGGGAGTCACCCGAGGAGCTCACAGACCGCTTCAACCTTGAGCGCGTGCCGAGCGTGAGCGGCATCGACCACCTGATCTTCTGGCGGCAATGACCCATCTGCGATTCGCCTTGTTTCGCTGGTGCACTGTTCCGTAGGTGCTGTGATTCGCGAATGCTCCTGAACGGGTGAAGCCCACTGAATTAACTGGGCTTCACCCCAAGATTCAATAGGGCCAGGGTGCCCTGGCCACCTGAGGTGATGGCGTCACGAGTGTGAAGCAGGGTTCCATCCGTGCCTGGTTTCCCTGCGATCGCGTCCTGCTCGTTCGGGGTGTCCGGCGGACCGAACTGAGCGTATGGCTCGGTCCGGTAAACCCCAGCAACGTAGTCGGCGTCGAAGTACATCTGACTGGTGAGCACAATGTTGCCCTCGATGTGAACCCGAAGGTGAACGTGCACCGCCCTACCCGTGTACCAACCGGGGACGATTGTCAGGAACTCCACAATCCCATCGTCACCGGTGCTCTGGGTTCCGCGTAGGAACGTCGTGCCCGCCCCCTCGTCCTTGCCGCCGCCATCGTCGATGAAGGCGGAGTAGTCGCCGGTCGCATCGCAGTGCCAGACCTCGACCGCAGCACCGGCGATCGGCAAGCAGGACTCATCGATCACTCGAAGCCCGAGTCTCATCGGTTGCCCCGGGTACCCCTCGGTTATATCCCTACGATCGAATTGTTCGTCAAGGGGGAATGGTCCCGCCATCTGTTCGGGCAAAAGCATGCACGTGCCCAGTCCCTCGAAGTCCGCTGGGCCCAGCGCGCCCGTCACGACGGTGGCTCCCTCACCACTATCGCCAGAACCACCACCACCAGAACCGCCATCGTTCGAACGTGGCAGCGTCTTCGAATCTTTCTGGCCTGTCGGATCCGTCGAGGATGTGACCGACTGCGCGTCGCCAGATCCACCGCTGCATGCACTTGCCAATAGCCCTAACGCCGCTACGCCAAGAGCCGCACGACGCTGGACCACCGACGACGCATGCGAGGACGACGCATGCGAGGACGATGCCAGCGAGGAAGATGATCTGGGCGCCGTTGGTTCTGGGTCACCGTTCAGAATTGTTGGTTCACTCATCGCAGATAATTGCCCCCCTTGTAACGGCCGAATATAGGCAGGAATGCGCCATTTGTGGGCATAGGGTGTGAGCAGTTTCATGATGCCCCCGAAGGAGAAGGGACTCACCACGTCCTGATGAGCGCGCCTGTTGGACAGATGAAGAGCCCCGGCCTCGTCGACATGGTCGTGTCGTCGGGACGGATCGCCCGCGCCACCTTGCTCTCAGTGTTATTGCTACTGATGGCTCTGCTCATCGGGAACGTCGCGTTCTTCCAACCGCGTTTCGACCGTGCCGTCAATGCAACGACTACTGCCCGTCGAAGCCACGAGGCGCTCCTAGATCAACAACTCGGCCTGCGTGGTTATCTCTACACAGGCGACGAACGCTTTCTCGACACCTATGAAAAGGGTGACCGGGATTTGAAGGACCTCAATGTTGATGCCTCCCGCTACCTTGCTGGAGAGGGCGAGGTCGGCGAGTTGTACCTCGACACACGACTCGCTCAGGAGGCCTGGCTCAAGGACTGGGCAGCAGAGGTGATCAAACAGCGTGAGGCACTCTCCGCAGATGAGCCCGTTCCGACCGGATTCCTGGTCAAGGACAAGGAGCTCTTCGACGAATATCGACAGGACTACGAACAGCTGATCTCAAAGCTGGTCGTGGAGCGTCAATCGGCAGTGTCCGCAGAGAAGAATGCGCTGTTGTTGACCATCGCGCTGGCAATCCTCACCGGGATCGGCGGTCTGGTGCTGTCGGTCCGCAACGCCCAGCGAGTTCGGATCCAGACAGCGCAACCAATTCAGTCCCTGATGGATCGAATCGACCAGATCCAACATGGTGACCTTGCACCTCGCCCTATGCTGAGTGGTCCCGCGGAGTTCCAACACATCAGTTCCGGCCTTGAGGCCGCTGCGGGAGACCTTGCCAAGTCACGCGAGGAGAGCGAGAAACAACGTAAACAGCTGGCCGATCGGTCCACCCGTCAGATCGAAGTCCTCTCCTTCGCTCGTGAGGTTTCGGGAAGCCTCAGCCTGAGATATGTCCTACGGGGAGCGTGCATCCACGCAACCGCAGTCGGAGCGGGAGCCAGAGTCATCGTCTGGCTGATGGCGGAGGACCACGAGCACCTGAGCGCACATGCAGACAGCAGCGGACCGGACTTCAAGGCGATCGGTCTGGACGACGTCATCGTTGGCGAGGGGCAGGTTGGCCGAGCTGCCAAGCACGCCCAGATCGCACGAGGTGTGGATGCCGGAGTCGATGAGTCGGTCGAGAGTCTGGCAATTCCAATGGTGGTGGGCGCTCAGGTGATCGGCGTGCTCGAGCTCACCGGCCCCCAGACGTCATCGCTGTCCACCGATACTGTGGAGGTATTGGAGACAATGGCAGTCCACGCAGCGATCGCGCTCGAGGCTGCGCGGCTGCACGAGCACACGACCCAACTGGCCATGACCGATGCTCTGACTGGCCTCCCAAATCGTCGCCGACTCGACCTGGACCTCTCCACCGAGTGCGTCGGGAGTTCGCGATACTCGCGGCCGCTCGCCTTCCTGATGCTCGACGTGGACCATTTCAAGCACTACAACGACACGTTTGGGCATCAGGCTGGAGACGATGCGCTTCGCGAGGTGGCTCACGTTGTCTCAGATCGTCTGCGAGCGACCGATACGGCTTACCGCTACGGCGGCGAGGAGTTTGCGATATTACTTCGTGAGACAACCATTGAGCAGGCAAGTCATCTTGCTGAGCGGATCCGTCAGTCGGTGGAGCACCACTTCGCAGCACCCGGCCGCCTGCGTGAGATCACGGTGTCGATCGGTATCGCATCACTGCCCGGTCATGGCCCCTCGGCCAAGCTCGTGACCGAGGCCGCAGACGCTGCCCTCTATCAGGCCAAGGAGGAGGGGCGTAACAGGGTCGTGTGTGCACCCGACCGAGAGCCGGGCCCAAAACCGACACAGCCCTGATCTCTCCGACACGGCCCTGATCTCGTGGCCACCCCTAGCCGCCTGTGGCGCCTGCTCCAGATGTCAGGGATGGGTGCATCAGCCGATAAGGGGTAGCTGGTGAAGGGGGGGGTCAGCCGACCACGGACCAAGTCGATCGGTGGTCAGCCGATGAGAACTCCGGGGTTCAGGATCCCAGCCGGATCAAGTGAGTCCTTGACCGCTCGGAGCGCTCCGGCAAACAGATCAGGGCGTTGCCGGTCATAGCCTGGGCGATGGTCCCGACCCACGGCATGATGGTGCGTGACAGTGGCCCGATGCCGGTGAAGGATCTCCATCGACGCCGCCTTGATCTCATCCCACATGGCCAACTCTGATCCACGACGTGCAGCGGCGATGACCGTGAAGTAGGGCGCCGCTCCGTCGGTGTAGACGTGGGTCAACCGACAGTTCAACAGTCCTGGCGAGCCGGTGACCTGCTGTATCACCTGAGCCATCTCGGCGTTGACATCGGCATAGAGGCTTTCGAGGCGGTCCCATGTGGTTGCCGTCTCGAAGGTCTCGACTATCGCCCCCATCCGGACCATACCGTCACGCACGTAGGGCATCCGCAGGAACGAGGACCTCCAAGCCTCAGCCGCACTGTCGGTCTGCCCCCTCTGCGGATCCGTTTCGGAGTCGGAGCGTTGTTGTGGACTCCGGTTGGTTCCCCGGAATGACATCGCTAAAGCCATCACGTCGTCCAACAGCCCGTCGACGGGATGTAACGCCGACTCCACTCCGAGCACAAGCACCCATTCGCCTCGTTCCGTTGCACCTGACAGCGCTGCCTCGCCCGGATCGAGCAGCCGACAGTTCGCCGGATACAGGCCCGACTGGGCAATGGCCCTGACTGCGCCGAAGGCATCCGCAGAGCTTGTGAAGGCAACGGAAGCGGAACGCTTGTGGGCGGGCCGCCGGGTGATCCTCATCCAGGCCTCGGTTATCACTCCAAGAGTCCCCTCCGAGCCACACATGAGTCGGTCGGGCGACGGACCCGCTCCAGATCCGGGCAACCGCCACGACTCACTCACCCCAACGGGGGTCACTGCTCGGATTGACTCCACGAAGTCATCTATATGCGTGTGAAGGGTTGCATAGTGACCACCAGCCCGGGTGGCGATCCATCCGCCCAGTGATGAGAATTCAAAACTCTGGGGAAAGTGGCGAAGCGTGAAACCGCTTGGCCGAAGCTGATTCTCGAGATCAGGACCGAGCACGCCGCCCTGAATCCGCGCTGCAAGCGATACCGTATCGATCTCCAGCACCCTGTTGAGCCGGGTCATGTCCAGCGAAACAAACGGCCGCTCGGGGTCACGGAACTCGACTCCTCCCACCACCGAAGAGCCGCCCCCGAAGGGCACGACGGCAACGTTCGACTCAGACGCCCAATCGAGTACGCCAAGAACATCCTCCTCGGACTGCGGAAAGGCGACTAGGTCTGGCGGGTTCTCCACGTTACGAGCCAGTGCCCTCACTACGTCGCGATAGGCCTTGCCATAGGTGTGTCCCACCCGATCCACTGGCTGATGAGAGAAGATGGACGCCAACGAGTCAGGCGGCTTGACCCGCGGCTCACGGATGCGGATCTCGTCCACCGACGGGGCCGGAATCGGAGACTCTGCCAATCCCGACATGAGTGCCCCATAGCTGCCACACTGCTCATCGGTCAGCGCATGGTCCTCCCATCCCCATCCCCACCAGGATCGGCGTCGATCAATTGATCCGTAGGCCATGGCATCTCCAACTAGGTCGACCACAAGGGCATTCCCCCCTCATGATGACATGCCACGGTGCTCCCACATCTCGATGAACCGATCGAGTGCTTGCGATGCCGAATCCACATCACCAGTCGAGACGACATCGATGAGCAGACCGCGGGTTACCGCTGTACCCAAGCGCAACATCACAGAGTCAACCTCCTGACCGAGAAGGCTCGCTGCATCGGCCCCGTCAGAGATCCACGCTTTCGTCATATCGCGCTGCGCCTCACCTCTGGAGGTGGATGCGAGCGACTCGAAGAACAGTCTCACGAAGGGGCGCAGTTCCATCGAGGAAACCTGGTCCCACAGTCTGCGGAT
>CAUJEC010000158.1 GCA_963169245.1 Actinomycetota bacterium | reverse complement strand
CACGCCCGCCTGACGTGCGAACTTCACCGCGTTGCCGGCGGCCCTCGGGAATCTGAAGGGGCCCGGCGACTTCTCGAGTGAGTCAATCATTGCGGTGCGAATCACACGCTGTGGTGCACCGTCGATGGCGCTCGTGACCACTGTCCCGGTGAGTGGGGTCTTGAGGTAGATATCGGTGACGTTGTCGGGAACCTGGCTCTCGGCCGTCAGCAGGAAACGTGTCCCCATTGCAATACCATCAGCCCCGTAGGCCATTGCAGCCACAAGTCCACGACCGTCGCAAAACCCACCCGCGCCGAGAACGACGAGTCCCGAACCTGCTGCGGCGTCGACGACCTGAGGCAACAGGAGCGAGGTCGGGATGGTTCCGGTGTGTCCGCCACCCTCGCCGCCCTGCGCGATGACAGCCGAGACACCCATGGCGGCGACCTTCTCGGCGTGACGAGGCGCCCCAACGGTGACGATCGTGACAATCCCGGCGTCACGCAACTTCGCAACCTGTTCGGGACGAGGCGCAGCAGCGAAACTCGCAACCCTGACGCCTTCGGCGATGACCAGATCGAGTCGCTCCGCTGCGTCGGGCTGATTGGGCAGAAGGTTCACCCCGAATGAACTGTCGGTTCGCGACTTGACCTTGGCTACAGCGTCGCGAAGTTCATCCAGGGTCATTGTTGCTGACGCAAGGATACCTAACCCGCCAGCGGCCGAGGTCGCGGCGGTCAACTGTGCGCCCGAGACCCAGCCCATGCCGGTCTGAACGATCGGATAGTCGACGCCGAATAGGTCACAGGCTCTGGTGCGCAGCACCGGAGGCAGCGCTGAACTCACGAGGCCGGAACCTCGTAGAACCGAAGGCCCTTGGGATCGAGCCGGTGGATGGTCTCGAGTTCATCGGGGGTAGGGAGCCTGGACTCGGGGACCTGATCGGGAACGACGACATCACAACCAGTTGCCTCGAGGATCTCGTCCACACTCACACCCGGGTGCACGGAGCGAAGCCTCATGGTGGGGATTCCATTCGAGTCGGTCGCTTCAAAGTCGAACACGCCCAGATTGGATACGACTCGACGAATCTCGTGGAAACGCGATGCCACCGGGCCGAGTTCGGCTGCACGGTCATACCCGATGCCACAGACGACATCGACAGCCTCGACGAACACGCGCGGCGAGTGGTTCGGCACCCAGTAACTGGTTGTGTGATTGATGGTGTTTCCGGGCGCTCCGCGGAACCCCAGCAGCTGGCGCCGGGGCTTGAGCCAGTCCCCGATCGCTGCGATGTTCTGGTTGCCGTAGCGGTCCACCTGGGTAGCGCCCATCATGACGTGGCGACGTCCGTGGAACAACAGGCTGAACATCTCTCGGTATGGGTTCCAGTGCGCAACGGTTCGCTGAGCGATCCGCTCTGGTTCGGGCAGATTGATCGGCGGCACGTCATCTGGACCCGTTGGGTCCATGAGCGTGTAGAAACCGTCGGTCAACATCATGTGCGGCTCGAAGGTCGCCACCGCGAGGCGTCCGCCGATGAGAGGCAGGTTGCCGATCGGGTTGCACAGCCGCTCCCCATCGCCTCGGAACGCGTCCGCTATCGCGACAGCGCAGATATCAGCTCGTGTCAGATCTGTGGTCATGCCTGCAACTCCTTGACCTTCGCCTGGTATCCGGCCTCGTCGAGGTCGAGGAACTCGTCTCGGAACTCGACCCATGCCTCGTCCGACTTCGCAGTGGCCGCGTAGCGCTTCTGAAAAGCCTCGTCGCGCCCGTAATCGGGCTGACATTCGGTGAAGTGCGCGCCGTTGGGTGCGTGGATCACTCCGGTGACATCCATTCTGGCAATTCGCAGATGAGTCACATCGGCAACCGAGGCCAACTCGTCGGTGGCCACGATCCGCTCACATGACACATAGGCCTTCTTCGCCGCACGGACGAACAGGTCATCCATGTACGGGTCCTCGCCCAGCCACGCCGCGTTACCGCTGGAGTCAGAAACGTTCTGATGAACGAGTGCCACGTCCAATTCGAGCGCTGGTACGGCAATGAGTTCCTCGTTCTCCTCGACATCTCCAACGACGGTCGGGTACGGGGATCGAACAGTCAGGATGTTGGGCATCAACTTCGGGATGTCAGAGCCGAGGCCCGCTCGACACGGCAGGAAAGGCACGCGCCAGCCCGCGGCGGTGAGGCCCAGGAGCAACATCCCCTCGTCCCATTCCTCGGCCTCAACGGTCCCGTTCTGGCGGGCGACGCCGTAGTTGGCCTCTAGTGGGATCGAGTCGAGCGAGACGAACCCTGTGATGACCTTGGCAGCCTGCCCACTTCGGCACAGAAGTCCGATGTCGGGACCGCCGTAGGCGACGATCGTGAGGTCCTTCAGATCTGATCGCAGGATCGCCCGAATCAGTGACATCGGCTTACGACGGCTACCCCAGCCACCGATTCCGATCGTCATGCCTGATTCGAGTTCCGCTACGACCTCGTCCTCGGTACAGCGCTTATCAGGTCCTGGCACCTGACCCCCTTGGGAACATCTCCGACAGAGTTTCTGACGGTGCGTCAGAAACTCAAACGGTAGTTGCCGCGCCCCGGCAGGAGCTATTCCAGATCAGTGAATAGCCACTACTTGGAGAAGTTCGCATCCTTCTTGTCCACGAACGCGTCGCGGGCCTCGTCTGAGACGCCCGAGAGGTTGAGCTCGAAGGTGAAACCCTGCTCGAAGCGGTAGCTCCGCTTGACGTCGACCGGATCGATGGCGTTGAGACATTCCTTCGCACGACGAATGACGAAGCGACTCTTGGTGCATATCTTCTCGGCGATCTCCGTCGCGGCGGCAACGAGTTCGTCCCTGGGGACCACCCGGGCAACGGAGCCCCAGGCAGCGAGCATGGAGGCGTCTATCGGCTCGGCCGTGTAGACCATCTCGCGCATCTTGTGCATCGGTACGAGCCTGGCCAGATGAGTCGCTGCGCCGAGCGCCCCCTGATTGACCTCGGGAAGCCCGAATCGGGTTCCTTCGGCCGCAACGATCACATCGGAGTTTCCGACCAGCCCGATTCCGCCACCCAGACAGAAGTCGTGCACGGCGGAGATGACCGGGACCTCACACTCATAGACCGCAGCGAATGCCGCATAGCAGCCACGATTCGCTCCCAAGAGGGCGTCGAAGCCCTCTGTATTCTGCATCTCCTTGATATCGACGCCGGCATTCCAGCCCTTGCCCTCCGCACGCAGTATCAGCGCTCCGATCTCTGGATCCCTGCCGGTCCCAGTAATCACGTCAGCCAGTTCAAACCAACCCGCGACCGTAAGTGCGTTGACCGGCGGGTTGTCCATGACGACTGTTGCGATACCACCGTTCTTCTCGACGCTGATTCCCATTGTTCACTCCCGATTCGTGATTGCTTCGCTCTCGAACAGACTCCCGCCGTTCATCAACGACATCCGACGCCAGCGTCAGAAATTGTTGTCCATGAACAGGGTCAAGCTACATCCAACTGGACAATCCGACAGGACCTGCGCAGCGGTCCGCTCCTGTAGGAGCCATGACCAGACGAAATAATGCCAGAACGAAAACTAAGGAGGGGGACCGCATCTGCGGTCCCCCTCCTGATGGTGAATCCTCTTCCGAAGGTGATGAGTCCTCTCATCCTCATTTGAACTGACCCAGCGGGGCGCACCGTGTCAGACCGAAACCGTTGGGAAGCGAGGTTCCTTCTGGTCCACCTAACAGCGTGGGGCTGCTCGGAGAAGATCTGCAGTGACCCTACCCAACGGCGAGTGCTTTTGCAACTATCAAAATGCGGAAAAGCCCAAAGGGGAAGATTTACCTATTGTTTAGCGCAGAGAGTCACCATTCGCCCACATATCCATAGTGTTTACTATCCAATTACATTGCATCTACTATGGATGAACCCTGGAGGAGAGCGATGAAGGATTCAGACCAGCCCGAGAGCTCCCGGCCAAAGAGCCGCCGGTCGAACAGTGACCAATCAGTCCAAGAACTCGCTGAGCCCGAACTCACAGACAGGTCGACAGACAGGTCGATCGTCTACTTCACAACGTTGGAGTCACCATTGGTCTCGTCGCTCGGATCGAGGGAGCGGCTCATCGAAGCAGGGTGGAGGGTCATTGACAACCCCGAACTGGCCAAGGTGTTCGCCGCAGCCACCACGGCGCTCGTATCCAAGGAGGCCGGGGTCACAACCGGTTCCTTCTTCCATCATTTCCGCAACTCCGAGGAGTTCGCGAGGGCCATGGCACACGACCTCGCGGCCTCACTAGCCAGCCCCGACATCGATGAACTGACCGAATTGCCACAGCGGGCGACCACCGCTCCAGTAGTTGATCTTGAACAGCTGATCACCGTGGGATCGAACTTCGTATGGGCCGAACTGTTCAACGACCCGGTGCGCATGGCTCGGTTCCGTATTCACATCCGGCTCTGGACCCACCATCGGCTGCAGTTCGACGATTCCCACACCATCGCCGATCTCATTGCCGACGGCTACCGGAGGAGCGACGAGGAACTCATGGCGATGTGGGCGCCCGCTCTCGAGTCGAGCGGGATGGAGGTAGCGGATCCATTCACGTTCAAACAGCTGATGGTCATCGTCACAGCGCTCAACGAGGGCCTCACCATCCGGGCGACGGTCGATCCCGAGGCCGTTCCAGATGGCACTCTCGGCGAGACGATCAGGGCGTTCATCAACGGAGCCCTGCGACCAGCAGGTGCCAAAGTGGCCATAAAGGATGGCAGCTTCGAGGTCGTGGAGTCCCAAGATGGTCGTTCTCCTCAGGCCCGATCGGGCGCCCAGCGCCGAATCGAGACCCGAAGGCGCATAGTCGCTGCATGCGGCGACATGTTCGGCGACGGATGGGAGACCGTCTCGGCAACCGACATAGCCAACCGGGCCGAAGTGTCTACCCAGACCATCACCAATCTGTTCGGTTCGGTCCGTGCCGTAGCTGCGGTCACCTTCGCCGGCCAGGCCCGAGCGATGTATCAGAACGCGATCTCCGGCTCGACCCTCAATCCGGTCAAGGGGCTGAACGACTCGCTCATGGACCTGACTGTCCGAGCCCGTATCGAGCCGGAGATCGCACGCGCCCTGCTCGCCGAACGACTCAGCGCAGTGGTCAGACGTGGTGGTTCGCTCGGCGACATGGACGTCCGACTCGAGGTTCCGATCTCAGGAGCCATCGGTCTGTGGCTCGCCAGGCTCGGGGTCCCCGGTGATGACATCATCGCCATGTCGACCATGCTCGCCAACTTCATACTCTCGCATGCGATCACATCGACCGAACCTGCCGACGTGGTCGTGGCGACAGCGCTTCGGCTGATTCCCAAAGGAGTCACTTCGAATCCGAGGAGCGCGCGGTACTAATCTGACGACTCGTCAGATCAAGCGAGGATGCGATGGCGAAAGAGCGTCGGCCAGCCGTCGAGGGGTGGTTCACCCTCGACCCCACGGACAGGACCCACGAACCGACAGGCGCGGAACCGATCGCTTTGATCGGAACCCGTTGCAGCGACAGCGGAACCTATTTCTTTCCGCCGGAACGGGTCATGTCACGAGCCCCGGGGTATGCCGGCTCGGAACTCGTCGACGTGGAACTCTCCACGATCGGACGACTCTGGTCATACACCGATGCCCAGTACCAACCGCCGGAGCCCTTCGTTGCCGCCTCTGATCCCTACGAGCCCTTCTGCCTCGCCGCCGTCGAGCTCGACAAGGAGAAGATGGTCGTTCTCGGCCAGATCGTGCCAGGCATCTCGGTCGACGATCTGAAGGTGGGCATGGAGATGGAACTGGTTCCCGGCGTGCTCTATGAGGACGACGAGGCCGAGTACATCGTCTGGAAGTGGCGGCCGGTCGCCGCAGGGTCGACCGAGTCGGCGAAGGAGTCGGTCCGATGAGTGTCGAACAGGTGGCAGTACTCGGTGTTGGAATGCACCAGTGGGGCAAATGGGGCCGCAACTTCGTCGAGTACGGAGTCGCGGCCGCGCGAGCCGCCCTGGCCGATGCCGCAATCGACTGGCGTGATGTGCAGTTCGTCGCAGGCGCAGACACGATGCGCAACGGTTACCCGGGATACGTCGCCGGGGCGACCTTTGCTCAGGCGCTCGGCTGGACCGGTGTTCCGGTCACCAGTGCATACGGCGCGTGTGCCTCGGGCGCGATGGCCCTCGATGCCGCACGTCAGCGAATCCTCTCAGGGATGTGTGACGTCGCACTCGTCGTGGGTGCCGACACCACGCCAAAGGGATTCCTCAAGCCGAACGCCGGCGAACGTGGCGATGACCCGGACTGGCTGCGGTTCCGACTGCTCGGTGCCACGAACCCCAGCTATTTCGCAATGTGGGCACGGCGACGCATGGACCTCTACGGAGCGACCGTAGATGACTTCGCCCAGGTCAAGGTCAAGAACGCCGCTCATGGCCTCGAGAACCCCTACGCCCGCTACCGCAAGGCGGTCACGACAGCTGACATTGAGGCTTCGCCGACGGTCTCCAACCCGCTTCGACTGCTCGATATCTGCGCGACCTCCGACGGTGGAGCCGCGCTTGTCATCTCGTCGATGGACTACGCGAAGAAGCTCATCGAAAAGGGCTCGCTCTCCTCGGAGAAACTCGTCCGAATCTCGGCGATCTCAACGGTCACGCCGACGTTCCCGAACACGATCCTCGAACTGCCCGAGTTCGCGACCGATTCGGCCGCGGGTCTTGCCGCCCCGGAGGTCACCTTCAAACAGGACATTGGCCGAGCCGCCTACAACCAGGCCGGTATCGGGCCCGACGACGTCGATGTCGCAGAGGTCTATGACCTGTCGACCGCACTCGAGCTCGACTGGTATGAGGACCTTGGATTCTGCGCCCAGGGCGACGCCGAGAAGCTGCTCCGTGACGGAGTCACCACCGTCGGAGGACGACTGCCTGTTAACCCGTCCGGTGGTCTCGCATGTTTCGGGGAGGCAGTCCCTGCACAGGCGCTTGCCCAGGTGTGCGAGCTCACGTGGCAACTTCGTGGTACCGCCCAGGGAGCGCTGGCCGAGGATGCGAAGGTTGGAATCAGCGCCAATCAGGGGCTCTTCGGCCACGGTTCATCGGTGATCGTCAGCCGCTGAGCATCAGCCGGTGATCGCGGTTGCTCGACACGGATGATCGACGCGGTTGCTCGACCTCAGGGGGTGTCACGACACCCTTGATTGTGCTCGAAAGTTCAAGTGCCGGGCCCGAGAGCCCGAAACATCATCCAGGGAACACCTCGTCGGCTGGATGGTCGACTCGCCCGAGCGGCGGTCGGCCATCCCCACGACCAGGCCCTCAGCGATCTGCTCGGCAAACGACCCTGCACCCAAGTCGTTGATCACGACCGCCAGCTTCTACGATCGCCGGTATGAGTGATCGGCCGATCGGGCGACTGGCCAACCCGGTGAAGGTGTACGTGGAGGTCACGGACACGATCTCGATCCCGTACACCACAGGGATCCAGCGCGTCGTGCGAGAGATTCTCACACGCCTCGACAGCGACGACTATCCCGATCTGGACGTGATCCCCATTTTCCGACCTGCCCCTCAGGTCGACTACCGACGGCTGACAGACGCCGAGGCTCGAGCCCTCCGCGTCCACCCCGCTGGAGGCGCAGCAAGCCGCCGGGCCGATCGGTTCGGAGTTCTGTCCCCCCTCGTGCGCCTCGCCGGTGACACCAAGGTCGTCTACCAGACACGCATCCACTACAGACATCTCAAGGCCCGCATTCGAGAACGGCAGGCCAGCAGAGAGGACCTTGCGATTGGGCGGATGGAACAGGGCTCGGTCTTCTTCGACACGGAGGGTTCATGGTTCGACCCCGAACCCAGGTCCACCCTCCTGCCACGGGTCCTTGGCGACGGGCTCATACCGGTGGTCTTCGTTCACGATGTGATGCCGACGCTGTATCCCCAGTGGTTCGACAAGCGACAGGTGACCGTTTTCAACGACTGGCTGTCGGCACATATCCATCATTCGGATGTCTTCCTGACAAACTCACGTTGCACAAGCAAGGACCTGCTGTCGATCGCCGGGGCTCAGGGCGTGGACCTGAATGGGCGGATGCGCCAGATTCCCCTCGGCGCGGACTTCATGACCGGCGAGTCCAAACGGGTTCCGATTCCCTCCGCGATCGGACGGTACCTTCTGGTCGTCGGTACCATCGAACCACGCAAGAACCATCGGAACGTGCTCGATGCGTGGAACCGGCTCAGGAATGACCATCCGGACCTCGGCCTCATCTTCGTGGGCAAGGAAGGCTGGATGGTCACCGATCTTGCCGCCGAGATCAGAGCGCATGAGGATTTCAGCGAACGCTTTCTCTGGCTCGGTGGACTGGAGGACTCAGAACTGCTCTGGCTCTACCAGAACGCATTCATCACCCTTGCCATGTCCCAGTACGAAGGGCTCGGTGTCCCTGTCATAGAGGCGCTCAAGAACGGCTGCCCTGCCATCGTGTCAACCGGCGGAGCTCTTCCCGAGGCCGGGGAGGGACACACTGAGTTGGTCGATCCGGGGAGTCTCGATGCTCTCGTGGAGACCATCCGCAGACACCTGACCGATCCTGATCACCATCGAGCCCAGGTGGAACTCGCAGAGTCCTTCGAGTCCATCGGCTGGGAGCAGACAACAGAGGCGGTGGCCGAAGCCATACGATTCGCCGCTACCCGAAGAGAACCATCGAAGTGATCAAAGACAGCGGCGCTACAGACCCCGACGCCACAGAGGGCGACACCACCAGCGAAGCCGAGATTCGGGCCAGAAGAGGCATCGATGAGATCCTCGCCCGGTGGGGTATCCCGGCGATCACCTGCATCGCTGTACTGGCGGGAACGATCCTGCGATTCTGGCCACGGAGTTCACTGTGGCTTGACGAGGCGCTGTCGGTGAACATCGCCGCCCTGCCCTTGGGCGACCTGACCGAGGCGCTCCGCCACGATGGCCACCCTCCCCTGTATTACCTGCTTCTTCATGTGTGGATGAAGGTCTTCGGCGACTCTGACTGGGCGGTCAGAGCACTCTCAGGTGTCATCTCGCTGGCAAGCCTGCCCCTCGCCTACCTTGCCGGCCTTCGGATGGCGCGACGATCGACCGCAGAACTCTCGAACCCACGTCGAGTCGCTCTGATAGCGGTTGCAGTGACGGCCACGATGCCATTCGCTGTCCGCTACGGCGCAGAGGCACGCATGTACTCGCTCGTGATGCTGCTCGTGCTGTGTGGGTACCTGGTGGTCGACACGCTCCTGGCTGTTCCAACTACTCCGAGGCTGGTCCTGCCAACGGTATGCGGAGCCTTTGTCACCGCATTGCTCCTGTGGACCCATTACTGGTCGATGTGGCTCTTGGGGGCGGTCGGCATTCTGGCGCTGGTGACACTGTGGTCACGCCGCGACGGTATGAGTGACCGACAGGTAGTCGCTGGACCCATCGCGATGATCATCAGCCTCGTTGTCGGCGGGCTGTTGTATCTGCCATGGGTTCCGACCATGGCCTATCAGGCGTCGCACACAGGTACGCCGTGGGGGGAGTCCTTCGGGCCGGTGTCGGTGCTTGTGCTGAGCCTGGTGGACTTCGCCGGTGCCCGTTTCGGTGTGGCGCAGTTCTTCTCCTACATCTTGGTCGTGTTCATTGTCTGCGGGGCGACGGTCGTCTGTCGGCGCGTCACAGACGACCCCGTAGCCGACGGTGAAGGCGCCCCCGCAGAGGCATCCTCGCCCCCAGTCGAATCCGAAGTGACCGCCTCCTCGGGGCGGCTCGCACCAGAGGTGGCACTCGTCGTGAGCCCCGGAATCCACCCCAGGGTCCGTGTCGAACTGGGCGTTCTGCTCGGCACTCTTGGCCTGGGTTGGGCTGCCGCAGCCGCGTCGGGCAACACGTTCTCGTCCCGCTACGCATCGGTCGTGTTCCCACTATTCGTGCTTGTGGTCACCGCCGGCATTGCCGTACTCCGGTCGCCGCGGGTGGCAGCGGCGTCGCTGGTCGCTGTCTGCCTGATGGGCTTGCTCGGGGCATACGGTGCAACTGAATCCGACCGGACTCAGGCCGGGGCGATCGTCGACGCCATCGCTGCGGACATGTCGGCCCACCCGGGACCAGCGGCGGTGGTCTCGTGTCCGGATCAGCTCGGGGTGTCACTCCAACGCGAGGTGTCCAAGCGGGCAGAACTGGCCGATGTCACGGGCGATGTCATCCCCTATCCCACCGCTGGCGACCCCAGATTCGTGGACTGGGTTGATTACGGGTCTCGCAACAGTAAGGTCGACGCGACCGAGTTCATCGAGAAGGTCAGGCGTCGCGTCGGATCCTCTGCGAGCATCTACCTGGTCGCCAGCCCGCACTACAAGACCTTCGAGGGCCAGTGCGAGAACCTGACTGCACTGTTCGCTCAGGGTGGCCAGGCCGAGCAGTTGGTTGCACAGGACACGAGCGGTCTTGACGAGTCGGCATCCCTGACTGTCATCCGGCCGGGGTGACGATGCCCAGATGGCGCGACTCGATCGTGCCCTCCCTCATCGGGTGGGTGTGGGCGCGACTCTGTATCGCTTTGGGTTTCCTCATAGCGGGTCAGACCGTGACAGTGCTCGACAATCCGGGCGGCCACGCGATGATTCGCCAAGGCCTTTTCGTTTGGGACGGCGCTTATTACAGGGTATTGAGTCAGGTCTGGTACGGCGGGGCCAACCCGGATGCCGCCAGGTTCTTCCCGCTGTATCCGCAGTTGGCCAGGCTGTTGGCACCGGTCTTCGGTGGTAACGACGAGATCGCTCTGTTGGTCATCTCCAACCTGTCCGCACTGCTCGGAGCAATGGTTCTTTGGATGCTGACCGCGGAGATGCTCGAACGCGCCCGGCATGGGGGCCAGGACCACGGTGTGAGCGGGGGCCAGGACCCAGGTGGAGGCCAGGTCGGGGTGCTCGACTCGGCCATTCGCTCCACTGCGGACCGATCGGCATGGATGATCGCCATATTCCCGGCCGCGTTCGTCTTTGCGTACGCGTACACCGAGAGCCTGGCACTCGTTCTCACCGCTGGCACGCTGCTCGCCCTACTACGCAGACAGTTCTTCGTCGCTGCTCTGCTCGCGTTCGGGGCGGCGATCCTGCGCCCAGTCGGGGGACTGCTTCTTGTCGCGATCGCGGTGGAGTTGTGGGAGTGCCGACCACGACCAGCGCTGCTCAAGTCATTGGTGGCTCTGGCTGCCCCCGTCGCCGGGTTGGTGTCAGCCTTCGTGTGGATCTGGGTCAGCACCGATGATCTGCTGAGACCACTTCGATTACAGGGCGAGATCCGCCGAGGTTTTCAGGATCCGATCACCAGAATGCTCGAACCCATCGGAGAGTTGCTCAAGGGCGACTTTCGGGACACCTACAACCTGGGCTTCATGATCGTGTTCGCTTTCCTTGCCTATCAGGCGGTCCGTTTCAGACAGCCACGGTCCTGGCTCGCCTTCATGTTCGCCTCACTGCTGGTTCTGCAGTCGTCACAGGTGACTGATTCGCTCGGGCGTTACGGCGTGATCGTGGTGCCCCTAGTGGTTGCACTCGCCCAGTGGGCCGATGTGCGTTGGAAACAGGTCGCCTACGGTGCTGGGGCGTCGGTGATGCTCGCGTGGATCGTGAGCGAGGCGATGATCGGTCGTCTGGTCCCTTGAGCCGCTCAGCGAACCGTGCGGCGGATCAGGGTGCGGCGGATCAGGGTGCGGCGGATCAGGACGCCCCGGTTCAGGGAGCAGTGATCTCGGTCGCGCCGCGCATATAGGGCAGTAGCAACTCGGGGATGCGAATAGCTCCATCGGGCTGCCTGTAAGTCTCTACGATGGCGGCCCACACCCGAGGCACCGCCAACGCCGAGCCGTTGAGGGTGTGAAGGATCGTGGTCCCCTTGCCATCCGATGACCGGTAACGAAGGTTCGCCCTCCGAGCCTGATAGTCACTGAACCACGACACCGAGCTGACCTCCAGCCACTTGTCCGCACCCGGGGCGTAGACCTCTATGTCGAATGTCCTTGCAGCGGAGTTCCCGATGTCTCCAGCGCAGAGGTCCAGAACTCGATAGGCGAGACCGAGTTCGGAGATGATCGCCTCCGCGCGTCCCAGGATCTCTGCGTGCATGGCGCTCGCCTGCTCAGGTGTTGAGTACGCAAGGATCTCGACCTTGTCGAACTCGTGTACGCGCAGCAGGCCACGAGTGTCCTTTCCCGCAGATCCTGCCTCGCGTCGGAAACAGCTCGTGTGGGCGCAGAACCGCATCGGAAGGTCCGACTCGGAGAGGATCTCGTCACGCGCCAGAGATGTGAGCGGAACCTCGGCCGTGGGGATCGTCCAGAGGTCGTCGCGCTCGATCTGATATGCCTCCTCGGCAAACTTCGGTAGATGACCCGTTGCCTCCAGAGTCGACGTCTTGACGAGCGTCGGAGGTCGGACCTCCTCGTAGAGATCGGCGTTGCGGTCCAGCGCCAACTGACACAGAGCCCGAGCGAGTGTCGCTCCCATCTTCCGGTACATGACGAACATCGAGCCCGACATGCGCACAGCACGCTCTACGTCGAGAATGCCGAGCGCCTCACCGATCTCCCAGTGGGGCACCTTCTGATGATCACCGTAGGAGTCCGCGTCGAAGTTCTCGGTTCGGACCACCACGTTGTCGTTCTCGCTCGCGCCGTCAGGACAGTCGATGGCCGGAAGGTTGGGCACCCGAAGCAGCGCCGATCGCAACTCCGTCTCCAGCGCGTCAGCCTTGTCGTCGAGCGCATGCTCCTCGGCGCCGAGCTGGCGGCTCATCTCCTGCAGTTCGGTGGCAGCCTCACGGTTGTTGTCCCGGAACATCTGACCGACCTCGTTGGAAACCCGACGGATCTCCGCTCTGAGCGAGTCGCGCTCTCCGGTCAGCTGTCGTAGCTGCGAATCAAGATCGACCAGCCTGTCGATGACATCGGTCGACTCACCTCGACGGGCCAAACCGTCCTTGACCGCCTGGCTGTCGTTGCGAATGAGCCGGATGTCGAGCATCCCCCGAAATTAGCTGAGAAGTTGGGTGATTCTGAACCCGTGGTCCGCGACTCGCAGCGGGTTTACTACCTGTTGCGGAGCAGCTTGTAGCTTCGGAGCCGTGACAGCACGCCTTGTCGCCAAAGAACCGGCAGTGAAGGTCGACGAGTTGACCATCCGCTACGGAGGTTTCACCGCAGTCGATGCCGTGTCGTTCTCGGCAAGTCCGGGTGAAGTGACTGTGATTCTCGGACCCAACGGCGCAGGCAAGACCTCGACGGTCGAACATCTCGAGGGCTACCGCCGATC
>CAUJEC010000157.1 GCA_963169245.1 Actinomycetota bacterium | reverse complement strand
GTTGTTGACGGGTTCAGGCCCGTTTTGGATCGGTAAGAACTCTGTTCATGGTTATCCGTTCGACGGAGCAATCGACGAGGTAGCGGTCTATGACTCGGTGTTGAGCCCAACCCAGGTGACCGCCCACTACCAAGCCGGACGAGACGTGTTGTCGGGTTCTGGGGTATCGGTAGTTGAATCGCGTGGCGGTGGGTCTCCCAGCGGATGTGTGTGTGGAGACCAGGAGACTGAATATCCGGTTTCGCTTCCCTTTGGGGAGTTCTGGCACACGTTTGAGTCGTTTTCGTTCCCTGGGAGGGGAGTACCGCTTTCCCTGTCGCAGACTTACAGTTCATCACTTGCGAGCGTTGATGGTCCGATGGGATTCGGATGGTCGATGTCTTTGATGTCGATGCGCCTCATCGAAGACTCTGTGACAGGTCGGGTTAGCCTCCATGAAGAGTCCGGTTCGGAGATCACATTCGATCCTGATCCGGTTGAACCGGGGGCTTTTAGGCCGAGCGAGCCCCGTTGGATCGCCGCTTTGGTACGCAATGTTGACGGCACGTGGGTGCTGGATCGGCCGAGCAGATTAACGAGACATATTTTCGATGTTGACGGGCGATTGGTCGGTATCGCCAGCTTGAAAGGCGACCCTACAGCAGTCACCTCATTGTCTTATAGCGTCACGGGGGAGTTGTCGGTGGCTACGGGGTCCGAGGGACGATCGTTGTCGTTCGTTTGGTCTGGCAGTCGGATCGTGGAGGTGAGCGATTCGTCGACACCGCCTCGAAGTGTCAGTTTCAATTACGACTTCAACGGTGATCTCGTGGAATGGACCGATGTCGGTGGGGCAACGTGGGCGTTCACTTACGACGCCAGTCATCGATTGTTGACGATGCGTGACCCGAAGCAAGCCGGGAAGTCGGCACCCGGTCTGATCGCGAACGTCTATGACCCGTCTGGTCGGGTGGTCAGTCAATCGGACCGACTTGGTTACACCACAGCTTTCGACTACGACACGGTCAAAGACGGGGTCATTGTCACCAACCCCCAAGGCCGTTTGGTTCTCAAGCGTTATGCGGATGGTCTGGTTGTCTCAGAAACGCAGGGCTATGGGTCAGCTGATGCTTCAACGACCAGGGTTGTTCGAGACGGACATCAAGGCCTCATCGTTGGATCTCGAGACAATGCGGGCAACTGGTCTTCGATGTCCTATGACCCCAACGGTAACCGGACAAGGAAGACCGACCCGTTGGGTCGGACCACAACGGCCACGTTCAATGACATCTCTCAGCCCTTGACATCCACAGACGCGAAGGGTGTCACCACTACCTTCACCTACGACACGAACCACAACTTGATCTCGGTTTCAACGCCGCTACTCGGGTCGAGCCCACCACAGTCAAGAACAGTCTCCTACTCCTATGGCGATCCATCTCACCCCGGTGATGTGACCGCTGTGACCGATCCGCTCGGCAAGGTCACGACTTTCGCATACGACGCCGACGGGAACCTCATCTCTGCAATAGACCCGATCGGGAACGAGACGACATGGGCCTACTCATCACAAGGTTGGCTCGCATCGATGGTCTCTCCGCTCGGCAACACCGCAGGCGGGATCCCCGAGGACCACGAGACAACCTTTGACCACAATGCTTATGGCGATGTGGTCACCGCAACGGATCCACTTGATGCTGTCTCTGCGACCGCCTACGACGCGAACCGCAACCGGGTCAGCGTCACTAACCCTAACGGCAACGACACAGACTTCGTCTATGACGCCGAGGACCGCCTTGTCGAGACGATCAGAGCGGATTCCTCTGTGGTGGGAACCGAGTACTGGCCTGATGGTCAAGTCAAAACACAGATCGATGCAGCGAACAATGCGACCAGCTACGAATACGACACTCTCGGGCGGTTGGCGTCTGTGAATGACCCGTTGTCAAACCGGACTGGTTATTTCTACGACAAGGCTGGGAACCTAGTTCTGGTTGAACAACCCGGGGGTGATTGCGCAGCGGTTCCCGCCACAGGCTGTGTGTCTTTCGGGTTTGATGCCGCGGGACAGGTTGTTTCGACCACTTATTCCGACGGGGTGACACCGAATATCTCCAACGTTTCCTATGACAACAACGGGAGGCGTACAAGAGTTGACTATGGCGCCGTCGGTGCGTCTAGCTCATGGGTTTATGACTCGTTGGGTCGGCTGATCTCATCTAGTGACGGGTTGACGGTTTCCTACGGCTATGACCTTTCAGGCAACGTGACCGAGTTGGTGTACCCGGGGGGCCGGAGCGTAGCCCGTGGTTTCGATGACTTGGGCCGGTTCATATCCTCCACGGATTGGAATGCGCTCACGACAACTTTCGACTACGACGCTGATTCGAACTTGAGCGCCATCAACTATCCGAGCGGTGATCAACGCGACTTGTTCGCCTATGACTACGCCGGGCGTGTTGAACAGATCGACATGACCGCCGGGATGACCACGCTTGTGTCGTTTGCCTATGGTCGTGACAACAACGGGCAACTCACAAGTGAGGCTGTCACAGGTCTCGGCGGTATTGGTTCGTTCTATAGCTATGACGTCTTGGAACGGCTGGAGATGTTGAACTCGAGTCCGACTTGGGGATTTGACGCTGCTGACAATCTGGCTAGGACTAGTGCCGGGAAACATCAGGCGTTCGATGCCGCTGGGCGGCTTTGTTCGAGCGCTCCTACGGTGACCACATGCGCGACCCCCGCGGTGGGTGCGACAACCTATGGCTACGACATCAGAGGTAACCGGACCACGATCAGTTCAGCCGGTTCGTCTCCGGTGAGCGTCTTGTCTTATGACCAGGCTGACCGGCTCACCGGAATCAACACTGCTGATTCCACCTACCGGTATAACGCTGATGGGCTACGCATATCGAAAACTGTTTCCGGGGAAACCACCGGTTTCGTGTGGGATCACAGCGCCCCGATCCCCCAGCTTCTATCTGAAAGCACAGACGGTGATCAGATCGTCTACCTCTATGGGCCTGGCGGTCTTCCATACGCTGAAATCGGCGACGATGGGACCACCACCCGTTACCTGCACCACGACCAAATTGGTTCCACGCGAGTCATCACCAACGCCACCGGAAACATCGAAGCCACCGCTACCTATGATCCATACGGCACCCCGACTAGCACGACCGGTACACAATCACACCTCGGCTACACCGGCCAGTACACCGATACCGAAACCGGCTACCAATACCTAAGAGCCCGCTACTACGACCCCACAACCAGCCAATTCCTCACCATCGACCCCCTCGTCGCCACAACCCGCGAACCCTACAGCTACACCGCTGGCGACCCCCTCAACAACACCGACCCAACCGGACTATTCAAAATCCCCGGTACCAACTGGTGCGTAGACATAGCAGACCCCAACTGCGACAATAGCGGAACGACACAATGGGCTGGCAACGTGCTCGCCGGAGTCGGCAATGCTTTAACCCTCGGGCAAGGGGTTGATCTGGCCGGAAAGCTGATGGGCTACGGGGACGACTTCATGGCGTGCTACGGCGACTCCGGCAGTTGGGCATATCGCGGAGGCTACGCGGGCGGCGTCGTTTTCGGTCTTGCTTTCGGCGCTGGCGAAGCTGGCACTTCCCGTGGGCTCGGGAATGCTGCGTACCGAAGTCGGTTCGTCGGTGCAGACAGCTACTTCTTCGGTAATGCATCTCTAGGAAGCCATACGCGGGTAGGTGGCGGTGTACTTAACCCCGCGGGTAGAGGATCTTGGAGGCTCGGCTGGAGCGTTACAGCCGGCCCACCGCCGGTGCCTGCGTTCCGCTTTAAGGTCGGTGGAAGGCACCTCGACCTACTCCGGGCCGGAGGCTTCTAATGAACAAAGCGGACTGGGTTGAAGGCACCCGACAAGCAGTCGCGGCAGTAACTGACTTTTCCCATGTGGAACCGTTCGAGCAGTGGCTGACCGATGGACTTCTAGAGATCAAGTTCGAGTGGAACGACCCATCCGTAGCTGTCATGCGACTGCTAGCCTCGCCGTACCAGTTGTTCTTTTTTGCTGGGTGTGGGACCCGTTTGGAGCTTGACCGACCAGAGGATTCGTGGACTGAGGCTGTGCGGCTTGCCAAAGGGGTCGCCGCCGGGGGTTTGACCGAAAGGGTCGGCCGTTTCCGTATCAGATTCGCCATTAATTTGCCTGACGGAGAAGTGATCCGAGGGTCATCTTGCTCGTTCAAACGAACGCAGCCAGGCGAGCGCGGCACCCACTGCTATGCGCCGTACCCCGCCATACGGTAATGGGCTTACCCTTGGATTGTGGACACCTGAGTTAGCGGGATCGGGAGGTCCCGGTGAAAGGTGTTGTCATGTCGAAGAGGCGGAAGTTCACGCCGGAGTATCGGCGGGAGGCAGCGAAGCTGGTGATCGAGACTGGTCGGTCGATTGTGGAGGTGTCTCGTGAGATTGGGGTTGGTGAGCAACTCCTTGGGAGGTGGGTCCGGTTGGAACGCGAACGTGAGGCTGGTGAACCGGCCGGTGAGCTGAGCTTGGATGAGCGGGCTGAGTTGAAGGAGTTGCGCCGGCAGGTCGATGAGCTCAAGAAGGACAACGAGTTCTTGGGAGGGGCGGCCGCCTTCTTCGTTGCGAGGCCTCGACCGGGGAACGGTTTTAGCTGATGGAAGCGGAGAAGGCGAATTTTGAGGTCGTCCGAATGGCGCGGCTGTTGGGTGTGTCGCGGTCGGGGTTCTACCGGTGGCGCACAGCCAAGAACGCTGGTCCCGGTCCGCTGGCGGTTCGTCGTGAGGAGATCGACCGGCGGGTTAGGGAATCACACGAGGCATCGAATGAGACTTATGGGTCACCTCGGGTCACAGCGGACCTTGTTGAGGACGGCTACCAGGTTGACGATTTGCGATCCCCCCGTTGTTCGTTGCTGATAGCGGTGATCTGACCGTGTTTCGCTCCGTTGACGAGGCAATCGTGCGTGCCAAGCACAGATGTGTAGCTTCAAGACGCGCATCCGTGTTACCCACGGAACCAGTGGGAGCTCGGGATGCTCAAGTCGCTGAGTGACTCACCCGATACGTTTCAGTACTGCTGCTAGCAAGTTCCTTGGCATCGGGTCCATAACCAGGGTGTGTGATCGCTTCTATGTTGCTCCTAGTGTCAATCAAAGCTGGCACCACCAGTACTCACTGCCGGGCTGCCTTTTGGTCCACGATTGTGGGGATCTCAATGACAGTTGAGAATGCGACACACTTCACTATCGACTCAACCCTCGAGGCCGGAAGGAGTGTGGCCGATCGGCATGCCGATGAACGGCTATTGCACAACGTGGGGATTGGGGTTGATGCCCAAAGTCGTAGCCTCGAGAATATCAATGATTCTGCGTCTGCCATCGCTGAATTGGGAACTAGTGTTCTAAGTCTAGATCTCTATGCGAACGAAGAATGGGTCTCTGGAATCTCTGACTGGGGAGACGAAATGGACCTGCTCTTCGGCCCTTCTGCGTGGGCCGCATTTTCATCGCTGACTGAACGTATGTGTTCGGGCTTCATCATCGACGTGACAGAAGCTGTAGACCGTCCTAGGTGGGTTCCAAGACCATGACCCGTTCCCTTGGTTCGTCACTAGGAGCGGGTGCGACAACCTATGGCTACGACATCAGAGGTAACCGACCACGATCAGTTCAGCCGGTTCGTCTTCGGTGAGCGTCTTGTCTTATGACCAGGCTGACCGGCTCACCGGAATCAACACTGCTGATTCCACCTACCGGTATAACGCTGATGGGCTACGCATATCGAAAACTGTTTCTGGGGAAACCACCGGTTTCGTGTGGGATCACAGCGCCCCGACCCCCCAGCTTCTATCTGAAAGCACAGACGGTGATCAGATCGCCCAGCAGGCGCCCAACAAGTCGCCAACTTCGCCGCAGGCGTGCTCTCAGTAAACCCGATCACCGCGACAACCAATGCCCTCGGCATGAGCGACACCAGCCAATACGCAAACACCTGCTCAGGCTGGTACACCAGCGGACAGGCCGCAATGGTCGGAGCAGAGTTGGCGATGGGCACTGGGGAGGGACGTAGCTTGTTCTCTAAGCAAGGACTAGAAATCGAAGCGACACGCCAGATCGGGCGTTCTGGAAGTCGGGGTTCGATGTTTGTTCGAGGTCACTTCGATGATGCGGCTCACCGAATGGCCGACAGCCGCCCGATCGACCCCCACTTTCAGGTGAATTGGTGGACAAGCGGAGTCACAGATCCGCAGAAGGGCTTGGATATGGAACTTCCATCGTGGTTCCCGTGGCCATGAGATCACTCCGCGCGAATTCGGCAGCGGAGGTAACCGCAATGGCATCTGAGCTACATGACTCCTGGCTTGAGCTTCCAGACGCTGCACAGTATTCGCATCCCACAGCGATCCTGTTGAGTGGCTACCTAGAGTTTGGTCCTGTTCGTCCGCTCCGGTCGTGGGGTCCATTCGTTCGTGTCGAAGAGTTGAAGCCAAAGATAGAACTGACAATTGATGCTGTCGTGCAGGTGGTAGTGGAAGATTCTGCCAACGTTGGGGGGTTCTTGATGGCTGGAATGCATTTTGACCCACGCTCCAATACGGTGAGAATCGAGAGTCACATACCAGTATCGATAGTATTGAGTGTTGCATCGCTTTCACTGACAGCAATGATCAGTGACGAGACCGTAGTGCGGCGCGAACGGTGGCGGTGGCGTCCCCGTCTCCGGTGAGCCATCCCGGTCTTTCTTGTGTCACGAGAGCCACATTTGGCACCGGGGTCAGGCACTTCGCCGCTGCACTGCCGGCCTGTAATGCAGCCGCAAATAATCTGACCATAAGAATCTAACGAATCGGCTTCGGAATTCGACGATTCTCCCACAGTCATGGTTGAATCAGCGTATCCAGCCAAGGTTGACAAATTCGAGTTGGTCGACGCCTGACAAACGCTCACCACCAACGGATTGGCAACTTTCACGACTCCGGTTCTCCTACTCTCCTTGGATGCGAACGCGACTCTGTGACCTCTTGGAAATCGAACACCCGATCATGCTTGCCGGCATGGGAGGCGTTTCCTACAACAGACTTGTCGCCGCGGTGAGCGATGCTGGCGGATACGGATGTCTGGGAGCATCGGTGATGAGCCACGACCAAATGGTCGAGGAGATGACCGCCACCCGAGCGCTCACCGACAAACCATTCGGGGTTGACCTCCTCACTGCGGCGCCCGGAGACATGGAGGCAGCGGTGATCGCCATCGCCGAGGCTGGAGCAAACGCCTTCGTGGCCGGACTAGGCGTTCCTCGCAAGGTCGTCGACCTGTGTCACGAACTTGGCCTGTTGGTCATAAACATGTGCGGCCGCGTCAACCACGCCATCGACGCAGTCGACGCTGGATGCGACATCGTCGTTGCCCAGGGCACCGAAGCCGGTGGCCATACCGGACGGGTTGCGTCGTTCGCCCTTATCCCCCAGATCGTCGACGCCGTTGGCGATCGAGTGCCTGTGGTCGCCGCCGGTGCCATCAATGACGGGCGCGGTCTGGCGGCCGCGCTGTGCCTGGGCGCGGATGGAGTCTGGATCGGAACCCGTTTCATCGCCACACCAGAGGCACGCACCGTCACCGGCTACAAGGATCGGCTCCTCAGCACGGACTCCGATGGAACCGTCGTCACGAGGGCCTACACGGGCAAGACCTGCCGTGTGATCAACAACGACTATGTGGCCGAGTTCGAAGCCAGCGGAGCTATGGCCGACCCCTTCCCCGGGCAGGTGATCAAGACCTTCACCGAGGGCCTCAATCACCTTGGCGGAGATGAGGACACCCTCGGTGTCGACCCGACACGCGAGTTCATGCCCGCGGGACAGGGCATCGGAGGAATTGACGAACTCGTTCCTGCAGGGGAGCTTGTGGAACGGATCATTGCCGAAGCAAAGATAGTCTCGGGCGTTCTGGAATCGATCTCAAGCAACTGAGATCAGGATCGTTTCGACGGCAGGGCCATGCCCCGCAGATCGAGACGATGATCAGCTGGCTAGTTCCTTGGTCTTGGCGATCAGGTCCTGTTGCCCCTTCAGGTCTGCGGCAACCGGGGCGACGTTGAGAGTCGTCACTCCAGCGGCTTTGAACTTCTCGATCTGCTCACGCACGAAGCCTTCCTCACCAACCAGTGACGTCTCCATGAGGAAGCTATCTGGGATCGCCGCTGCTGCCTGGGCCTTCTTGCCATCGAGGTAGAGGTCCTGAATCTCCTTGGCCTCGGCCTCGTAGCCATATCGGGTGAAGAGAGTGTTGTAGAAATTCTTCCCACGCGCACCCATGCCGCCGACATAGAGAGCGATCATGGCTCTGTTCAGGTCGCGTAGGCCCTTGACGTGGTCCTCGGGCCCGATGGCGAGCAGACCACCGGCGATCACGTCGAGCGGCCCCAGATCGGCTGATCGCTTGGCGACACCCGCATCTACATCGGCCCCCCAGACGTCTTTGGCCTTTTCGGGATGGAACAGAATTGGCAACCAGCCGTCAGCCAGTTCTGCTGTCATCTGGACGTTCTTCGGACCGAGTGACGCCACGTGAATCGGGATGGAGGGCCGAGGCGGATGCGTGATGATCTTGAGCGGCTTGCCCAGCCCCGTGCCCTTCTCGGGCGGAAGCGGAAGCTGGTAGTAACGACCGTCGTGAACGACCGGCTTGTCACGACGCCATACCGAACGACAGATGTCGATGATCTCGCGGGTTCGACCGATGGGGGCGTCGTAGGCGACACCATGGAATCCCTCGATCACCTGCGGGCCCGAGGCGCCCAGTCCGAGCACGGCACGTCCTTGCGAGATCTCATCGAGGCCGGCCGCGGTCATGGCGAGCAGCGTCGGAGTGCGTGTGTAGATCGGCAGGATGCCCGACGCGATTTCGATCGTGTCGGTCTTGGCCGCCAAGTAGCCCATCATCGTCACGGCGTCGTAGCCGTATGCCTCGGCCACATAGACCAAGTCCATGCCAACCTTCTCGAGCGCCTGGACTTGGGCAACCGACTCTGCGAATCCCCCGGAATAGCCGATCTGCATGCTGAGTTTCATTTGTCCCCCCGGTGCTGTGACCTAGGCCTTGTCGGACCACTCCTTGCGGGTGGCGATCTGTGTACGGTCAAGTGACCCGATGTCCTGGCCGTTCTCGAAATAGACACGGTAGCGAATCCACCGGAACCCGTTGACCAGAGTCACCTTGCCCGGCGTGCCCTTGGGAACTCCTGGCAGATCCACGGCAGCGACAACCTTCTCGTGGAACTTCAACTTGTTGTCATCGGTCTTGGTGGCCACGACTCACACCGTAGCAATCAGCCATATCAGCCGACTATTCCGCTGAGGGGCCGAGTAGAGAGCCCATTGCTCCGGCATCACTGCTTTTCCACCGACGGCTCGGCAGGCAGACCTAGGACCCGCTCTCCCAGAATGTTCCGCTGGACGTCACCCGTGCCGCCGCCGATGGTCAGGGCCTGTGCGAACAGGTAGCCGTAGTGCCACAGCCCGACGTTCCCACCGAGCGGCCCCCCATCGGTGAGCATGCCACCCGCCCCGGAGAGATCCTTGGCGAGAGCCATGATCTCCTGACCGTGTTCGTCGGCGAGGACCTTCCGCACCGACGCTTCGGGGCCGGGCTGGCGTCCGCTGATAGCAGCGCTGACCGTGCGCAGTCGGATCAGTCGAAGTATCTCATGATGGATGAACATCTGGGCAAGTCGCTGGCGCATGATCGGGTCGTCAACCCCGCCACCATCTCGCACCGCGTCGATCAGGTCGGTCGCATCGGGGCCCATCCCCCATAGCGCTCCGGGTGAGGACAGCGACACCCGCTCGTTCGCAAGCGTCACCTTGGCCAGACGCCAACCGTCATTGACCTCGCCGACTAGAGCATCTGCGGGAAGGCGGACCTCGTCGAGGAACACCTCGTTGAAGTTGTGCGCCCCCGTCATCTCTAGGAGCGGGCGGATCTCGATTCCTGGCAACGACATGTCACAGACGAAGTAGGAGATCCCCTTGCGCTTTGGTACATCCTGGTTCGTTCGGGCGATGAGGATTCCATAGCGAGCCAGGTGTGCAAGCGATGTCCAGACCTTCTGTCCGCTGATCACCCATTCATCCCCATCGCGTTCGGCCCGAGTCGTTAGTGCGGCAAGGTCAGATCCCGCTCCAGGCTCAGAGAAGAGCTGACACCAGATGTCCTGACCGCTCAGTATCCCGGGTAGATACCGGGCCTGTTGTTCGGGGGTGCCGGCCTCCATAAGGGTGGGCCCGGCCCAGCCTATGCCGATAGGGTTGCTCGGCCGCCTCACGCCCGCTGCCCGCAGTTCCTCGTCGATTATGAGTTGGAGGATCGGATCGGCGCTCAGACCGTATGGCCGTGGCCAGTGAGGGGCGACATAACCGGCCTCCGCCAGTTTGACGCCACTTGGTTCCGGGTTTTCTGCCAGCCATGACCGCACTTCAAGCCGTCGTGGGTCGTCATTCGGCGCGATGTCGAAGCTCATTCGCTGAGACTAGACCGCGCGGTCAAGTTTTCTGACTCATCGGGTTACCAAGGTTCATGAGACGTTTGAAAGTCACAATGGTGTCCTACACTCCGCACTGCGTGTCGGCCTCACCTCAGGGTCGGTCGACTCGGCGCACCAGCGGGTAGCCGGTCGGAGTCTCCGACGCACCAACTCATTGCGGCAAGGGGTTGCCGTTCAACACCACAGGGGGATCTATGGCCGGATGGAACTTCGCGAACCTTTGGGAACGAATCGCGGATCGGTTCCCGGACTCGCTCGCACAGGTTCAGGGCGATCAACGCAGCACGTGGGCCGAGTTCGACCGACGTGCGGACGGCGTCGCCTCGTATCTCCGAGCCAACGGGGCTTCGCACCAGGACAAGGTCGCCCTCTACCTCTACAACTGCCCCCAATACATGGAGGGATGCTTCGGTGCCTACAAGGCATCGATGGTCCCGGTTAACACCAACTACCGCTACCTCGATGACGAACTCCTCTACCTGTGGGACAACGCCGATGCGGTGGCTGTCATCTTCCACGGCGTGTTCGTTCCCCGGGTCGAGGCGATTCGATCGCGCTTGGAGAATGTAAAGGTCTGGATCTGGGTCGATGACGGTTCGGGTGCCCGTCCCGATTGGGCAGTGGACTACGAGGAAGTCGCCAGGAGCGCCAGTGGCCGCTACTCACCTCCTGAGGGCCGATCGGGCGACGACATCACGATGATCTACACAGGCGGCACAACCGGCATGCCCAAGGGTGTCATGTGGCGCCAGGACGATCTGATACGGGCCACGGTCGCTGTCGGAAATCCTTCGTATCTGAACGACCCCGAGGAAATCGGCGCGTTCGCACCCATCGACGCCCTCCCGGCACCGGGACCACCCGGACTCCCTGCCTGTCCGCTAATGCACGGAACGGGCTGGTACACAGCCAACATGTACCTCACCGCCGGCGGTTCTGTTGTCCTGTTGGAGGATCGCACCTTTGATGTGGCCGAACTCCTTGACACGATCCAACGCGAGAAGGTTGCCGCGCTCACGATCGTCGGCGACGCTTTCGCCAGACCGATCGTCAACGCCATGGACGCTGATCCAGACCGTTGGGACATCTCGTCACTCGTACTCATCAGTTCGTCGGGTGTGATGTGGTCAGAACCGATCAAGAAGCGACTGCTCTCCCACAACCCAGGCATGTTGTTGCTCGACTCGTTCTCGTCATCCGAAGCGATCGGCATGGGGGCGTCGGTCTCGATGGCAGGCGCCGAGCGCCAGACCGCCAAGTTCGATCTGGGAAACAACGTACGCGTGGTCGGCGATAACGGCACCTTCGTGGAGCCTGGTTCGGGCGAGCGTGGCCGTGTCGCCATTCCCGGTTATGTACCTCTCGGTTACTACAAGGACGCTGAGAAGACCGCGGCGACATTTCTACAGATCGACGGCACCAGGTACTCGATCCCCGGTGACTTCGCAACGGTAGAGGCCGACGGCTCAATCACGCTGCTCGGCCGGGGCTCGGTGTGCATCAACACCGCCGGCGAGAAGGTCTTCCCCGAAGAGGTGGAGGAGTCGCTCAAGACCCATCCCAATGCTCGCGATGCCGTTGTGGTCGGAGTACCCGACGAGAAATACGGTGAGGCGATCACCGCACTTGTAGAGGTCGAACCCGGCTCTCCGGTACAGCCTCAGGACCTCATCGAACACGTCAAGGCATCGCTGTCGTCCTACAAGGCACCCAAGACAGTGATAATCGTCGACACGATCGGCCGAGCGCCCAACGGGAAGGTCGACTACAAGCGGGCCAAGCAGATCGCCTGCGACTCGCTCGGGATCAACGCCTGAGAGGTGCGTCGTGCGAGGTACCGTGTGCACGCCACGTGGCTGGCTCGCAGCACGCATTTCGTAGGCGACTCGCACCGATGTGGCCTCAGACATTCGGCACGATGATCGCATCGTGGATAACTTGTGACCGTTCCTCGCGCACCACAGCGACGGGGAGACCAACAACTCGAACGAGATCGGGGAAGTACATATGAGTGACCTTGGATTCGATGGCCAGGTAGCGATCGTTACCGGTGCTGGCGGTGGACTCGGCAAGTCCCACGCGCTGGAACTCGCTCGACGCGGCGCACGCGTGGTCGTCAATGACCTGGGTGGGACAGTCGACGGCAGCGGAGAGAATGCCTCTGCTGCCCAACTCGTCGTCGACGAGATCATCGCTGCCGGAGGCGAAGCCGTAGCTGATCACAATTCGGTGGCCACCCCCGACGGTGGTGAGGCGATCGTTCAGAGCGCTCTCGACGCGTTCGGAACCGTCGATATCGTCATCAACAACGCCGGCATCCTGCGTGACAAGACCTTCCACAACATGACCCCCGAGCTGCTTGAGCCAGTCATCGCTGTTCATCTGCTCGGCGCCTTCTATGTGACCCAGCCAGCATGGAAGATCATGCGCGACAAGGGCTACGGCCGCGTGGTGAACACCAGTTCCAACTCCGGCCTGCTCGGCAACTTCGGTCAGGCCAACTACGGCGCAGCGAAGCTGGGTCTTGTCGGTTTCACCCGCGTGCTCGCGAACGAGGGCAAGTCAAAGGGCATCAAGGCCAACGCGATAGCCCCGGTCGCCAAGACCCGTATGACCGAGGATCTCCTCGGCCCATTCGGCGACAAACTCGAGGCCGCCGAGGTGACCCCAACGGTCATCTACCTCGCACATGAGGACTGCCCCGTCAGCGGCGAGGTCTACTCGGTCGCAGGCGGCACAGTGTCGCGCTACTTCATCGGCCTGACACAGGGCTGGTACAAGGAGCAGCATTCGGCTGAGGACGTCCGTGACGCGTTCGAGCAGATCCGCGATGAGACGGGCTATATCGTTCCCGCCGACCCATCAGGTGAACTCCAGAAGCTCCTGGGCATGCTCAGCAACTGATCCACATCACATTTCGTTGAAGATGCCGTGTCCGATGGGCACGGCATCTTCGCGTTCAGGACTCGGCCCTGCCCTCCGCAGCCTTGTCCCCAGAGGCCTTGTCCTCAGCAGCTAGGTGTTCGGCCACGTTGATCATCTTGCCCGTTCGCAGATCCAGCGCTTCCTTCTCGGACGAGAACCTCAGCTTCATCTTCAGCACCCGCAACTCGACCTTGTAGTACACCGGCATGGACACAGCGACCGCCGCTGCGATCATCACAGGTGTTCGCAACAACTCCACTGTCGTGGAGGCTTCGGCACCGCCGGTCACAGCAGCGATGATCAGGAAGGGCAGGGCATGCCAGATGTAGAGGGTGTAGCTGAGTCGCCCGATCCACTGGAGTGGGTTCCATGACAGCACCTTGGCCAGCCACCACTCTCGGTAGCGGACCATCCCGATGATCATGAACGCCATCGCCAACGCACCGAGGGTGTGGCCGAATCGGAACCAGTACATGTGGTTCATCATCTCGGTCCGGTTGAAGTCCGATGGACCGCCGGGCAGATAGTCGAAGTACGGTCCACCAAGTTTCTGTAGCCAGCCGCTCGACAGGTTTAACATCAACAGCCAGACGGCGACCGAGATGTTGATGGCTATCAGGAGCTTGGACCGCCAGCGCTGTGCCCGTTCCTCGGTGACATACGCGTTGGCGCACGCCAGGGCCACTCCGAGCATCAGGGCATCTGGCCGCTGCAGCAGCGCCAGTCGAACACCGGCGATCATGTGCTCGTCGTCCTGGAAGAACCCGGTGAAGGCAAACCAGCGGGCGACGCCCACCGCTACGAAGCCCGCGATCATCAGGATCCCGAGTTGGGCCACCCAACGCCGCTTGACACAGACCAGCACGGTTCCGGCGATGACCGCATAGAACCACTCCTCCACCGACAGGGTCCACAGGTGCCACATGTAGCGGTTCTCCTGCACGGCCGGTTCGATCACCGAGAGCCCGTTGGGGAACACCAGGTGGTAGATGTAGAAGACCGCCGCGGCGCCGTCCTCTGCGATACCTCGGAGGCTGATCCCTTCGATGCCCGCAAGTTCGCCGATGACGCCCAGAACCAGCCAGACGCCGACGAAGAGCCAGACTGACGGGAAGAGGCGCACCGCTCGGCGCATGTAGAACTTCTTGAGCTTGATCGTGCCGGTGGTGCGGACCTCTTGAAGCAACAGGGTCGTGATCAGGAATCCACTGATGACGAAGAACGTGTCGACGATCGTCACCCACGACTCGACTAGCCGGAACAGTGCGTGACCGATGAGAACCATCATCACGCCGATGCCGCGCATCCCGTCGAAGGCCGTTACCAACCCCAGTTTGGGGGCCACGGACTTGAACACCGGCGGTTCACCCCCAGACGAGACGGTCACCTGAGGGTTCACTCCAAGGCTCCCGGCGGAGCTGACATCGGCGAATCAGATTGAGTTGACGACTCAGCAGGTTCGGTCTCTTCGATCACCTTGCCGGTTGCAGCGTCAACCATCTTGCCGGTGTTCAGATCGAGCACCTCCTTCTCGGAGGAGTACTTCAGCTTGACCCGCAGCATCCGCTGCTCGACGTAGAAGTAGACGGGTAACGACCCGATAATGGCGATCGCGATCAGGATCGGGACCCTCCACTTCTGACCCAGGAACTCGTCGCCGCCGAGTTTGTGCAAGACGATGAAGTAGAACAGCGTGTGCCAGATGTAGATCGTGTAGGACATGCGCCCGAGGAACCTGATCGGCTTCCAGGAGAACATCGTGTTCCCACGCCATTCCTTGCATCTCGACATCGCCAGCACCACGGGCACCGATGCGAGTGCCGTGACGGTGTAGCCGAACTGGACCCAAAGCTTGCCGTCATACTCGACGCCCTTGGGAACCATCATCGGGAAGAACGGGAACCAGAGGCCAACCTTGGAGAAGGTGTCGTAGAGGAACTGGCTTCCGAGTGTCATCGTGATAGCCGCAACAACTATCCCCACCCATCCTGCTCGCGGAAGCCACCGCCTCCACCTCTCGGGTAGGGGTTCTGGCAGCTTGGCGTTAAGCACCGCTAGGGCCACACCCCACATGAGCGAGTCGTATCGTGAGAGCCACAGCATCGACAGACCACGTGCCGGGATACTCGAGTTGGTGGGCGAGGTGAATGGCCAGGGACCGGATTGACCGAACCACCGCGCCAGGCTGATGTAGCTCGCCACGATCACCATGCCTACTGCCAGTTGGGTCATCCACCGCTTGCGTATGCAGACAAGCACCGTTACGGCGATCACCAGGTAGAACTGTTCCTCTACTGCAAGTGACCAGAACTGATCGACAGATCGCTGCCCGCCAGCAACCGGGTCGACCACGATGATCCCGACGGGAAATATGAGGTTGTAGACGTAGAGTGCCGCTGCGGCAGCATCCTGGAGGATCGGGACAAGTCGGTCCCTGAAGAACAGCAGCGAGAGCACCACCCAGGTGACCAGACACAGGTAGGCCGAGGGCAGGAGCCTGATCGCTCGCCGCGTGTAGAACTTGCGCATGTCGATGTGGTCATGCGATCGGTGCTCCTGCAACAACAACGACACGATCAGAAACGCGCTGAGAACGAAGAAGATGTCGATGTACCCGCCGAAGGATCCGCCGAGGTCCGGATAGGCGTGCACGGCTAGAACAACCAGAATGCCGACGCCCCTGACGCCGTCAAAACCGCCCACGAAACCAAGCTTTGGCGCCACTGATGTGAACGCGTTGTCGGCCGCCCCCTGATTTGCCATCGCAGGGGATGGTAAAGGTATCGGCACGTCGATACAACCATGGGCGGTCGCTGGAGCGGGTTGGTGTTTCGATGGGCCTCGCCGACTCAGCTATGCCGGTAGGTTGTGGGCCATGTCCGCCCATCACCGACTTGATGAGAAAGTTGCCCCCAAGGACCTTCTCGACACCGACGGCCTGCTCAATGAGACCGAACTCCTGGCCCGTGACACGGTGCGAGATTTTGTCGCACGTGAGATCACCCCGAATGTCGGCGAATGGTTCGACGAGGGAATCTTTCCCAAGGAGATGGCCCAGCGCTTCGGAGACCTTGGCCTGCTCGGCATGCACCTCGATGGATATGGATGTTCGGGAAGCAGCGCCACCGCGTACGGCCTTGCCTGTATGGAATTGGAGGCCGGCGACTCCGGCGCACGAAGTTTCGTGTCGGTGCAGGGGTCACTCGCAATGTTTCCCATCCACGCTTTCGGGTCAGAGGAGCAGAAACAGCAGTGGCTCCCCGAGATGGCCGCTGGGCGGGCTATCGGATGCTTCGGTCTGACCGAGCCGGACTCAGGGTCCGACCCATCTTCGATGCGCACCAGGGCACGTCGCGACGGCGATGATTGGGTGCTCGACGGCTCCAAGATGTGGATCACAAACGGGTCCATAGCCGACGTCGCTGTCGTTTGGGCACGAACCGACCCGGACGGGCCAGACCACGGGGCTGTTAGGGGTTTCGTAGTCCCGACCGACACTCCGGGATTCTCGGCCCCCGAGATCCATCGCAAGGTCTCGCTTCGCGCGTCTGTCACCTCGGAGTTGGTGCTCGACGGCGTCCGCCTGCCCGGCGACGCGGTTCTGCCTGGGGTGTCTGGAATGCGAGGCCCACTGTCGTGTCTGAACGAGGCTCGCTTCGGAATCTCCTTCGGAGCGGTCGGCGCAGCCCGTGCATGCTACGAGTCCGCGCTCGACTACTCGCTCTCTAGGGTCCAGTTCGACAAGCCGATCGCTTCGTTCCAGCTCACCCAGCGCAAGCTTGTGGACATGGCAGTGAAGGTTCAAAAGGGCACCCTTGTGGCGCTGCATCTTGGTCGTCTCAAGGACGCCGGCAAGTTGCGCACACCGCAGATCAGCTTCGCCAAGATGGACAACGTCCGCATGGCCCTGGAGGTCGCTCGCGAAGCCAGAGGAGTGCTCGGGGCCAACGGGATT
>CAUJEC010000156.1 GCA_963169245.1 Actinomycetota bacterium | reverse complement strand
ATGACAGCGCTCATATCCGCATTCGATCGCGGCGAGCCGACCTTGGAACCACTCTTGGAGTTGGGCTTTCCCGAGTGGACAGAGAGACGATTTGGCATGACCGATGCTCTATCACAGCGGCGGGCTCAGCGAACGCGCAATATGTCCAGCTCTCTGGACGGGCCTCTGAGATCGTGCAGTCTCTATCCAGCACTCTCCACTGGCCTCTGAGATCGACCATTCCGAGGATCAAGCTCTTCACGAATCAGGGCCGCAGCATCGGCAACGCGCCCACGGGCGCGCGTTCGGGCGCATCGAACATCCGGCCCTCACACCGCGACGCGCCCACGGGCGCGCGTGCATCCCAACATCGCCGTGGATTTCGACAGCAACACCGCGACGCGCCCACGGGCGCGCGTGCATCCCAACACCGCCGTGGATTTCGACAGCAACACCGCGACGCGCCCACGGGCGCGCGTCCGAGCCCAACACCGTGACGAATTTGGGCCGCAGCATCGGGATCCAACCCGTCGCGCCAAGTCCCCCCGGATGGCAGACTTCCAGTCTGCCATCCGGGTGTGACAATTAAGACTTGGCAATCTCAAGCCGTAGCTATCCCGGGAATGGAAAACCCGTTGGGAACCCACCGGGGATGCCCAGCCGACGCGCCCACGGGCGCGCGTCCGGGACGATCAGAGTCGCGCTCTTCCTCGCCAGTCCGCGACTCGCCCACGGGCACGCGTCCGAGCCCATCAGATGCGAGCCAGACAGGAGACAACTGGCCAAGACCTCCATCACTCCGACTCACTCAGTGAGCTCGCCACATCGGGATTCAACCCGCCGCCCCAGTCCACCCGGATGGCAGACTTCCAGTCTGCCATCCGGGTGTGACAATTAGGACTTGGCAATCCCAAGCCGTAGCCATTCCGGGAATAGAAAGCCGTTGGGAACCCCATCGGGGATGCGCAACCGACGCGCCCACGGGCGCGCAACCGGGATTACGAGAGTCGCGCTTTCTGGCCAGACTGCGACGCGCCCACGGGCGCGTCAAACCACCCATTCACAGAAGTGACTTCAGAGAAACAGGGTGACGCGCCTGCGGGCGCGTCACCGCCAGGACACCAAGCCCCTAGAACGGAACGCATGTGGACGCGCCCGCGGGCGCGTCCAGCAGCCTTCGGTAGGGCGTGGTGACCATACATAACGTCCGACGCGCCCATGGGCGCGTCCATTTGCCTCGCTGGAGTTTCCACCATCTTTGATGGTTGGTTCACGCTCTGCCGGGAGGCGCATACCGGAACCGGTCATCGGATTCAGCGCACAGGAACCGCGCACCGGATAGAGCGTAGATGGATGCAGTGCTCGTGGCCCAGACGAAGCCACAACGCGACAGAGACCCGGGCCGAATACCGACCGGGTCTCAGTCGCTTTCTTTCAGATAGGGCCGAACGCTCCTCCCGGAGCTTCCGCCCATCTGCTTCGCGATTCGGAGTGACTCGATTTGGGGTGAATCGATTCGGAGCTACTCGATCCGCAGACCGCTGATCGCACGACCGATGACGAGCTGCTGGATCTGCTCGGTGCCTTCGAAGATGTCGAAGATCTTGGCGTCACGGTGCCAACGCTCGACCGGGTACTCACGGGTGTAGCCGTACCCACCAAGGATCTGAATCGCCCGCTCGGTGACCCAAACAGCGGTACGACCGGCCATCAGCTTGGACATGGAACCCTCGCCGTTCTTGTAGCCGCCACCGTTGCGGGAGAGCCATGCTGCGCGGTGCACCATGAGTCGTGACGCCTCAATCTGGGTCGCCATATCGGCGAGCATGAAGGCGATCGACTGGTTCATGATGATCGGCTTGCCGAATGCGTAGCGTTCCTGGGCGTACTGCAGGGCATACTCATAGGCAGCACGGGCAACACCTACGGCCTGAGCGCCAACGGCTGGGCGGGTCGCTTCGAAGGTCGCCATCGCAGGCTGCTTGCCCGAGCTGACCTGCGGGTTCTTCAAGGCCTCGCGTGCACGGGCGAGCTTCTCGTCGAGCGCTTCCTTGGTGCCCAAGAGGCACGAACCTGGGATCTTCACGTCATCGAGCACAACCTCGGAGGTGTGCGATGCGCGGATGCCGTGCTTCTTGTACTTCTGTCCCATCGACAGACCCGGCGTATTGGGCGGGACAATGAAGCTGGCCTGGCCGCGGCCCTTGAGTTCGGGGTCGACAGTCGCTACAACCACGTGGATGTCAGCGATTCCACCGTTGGTGATCCACGCCTTGGTCCCGTTGAGGGTCCATTCGTCCTTCGCCTCGTTGTAGACAGCGCGGGTACGGAGGGATGAGACGTCAGAACCGGCGTCGGGCTCCGATACACAGAACGCACCGAGAGCCACCTTCTCGGGTGTGCCGTAGCACTGTGGTACCCACTCGAGCATCTGCTCGGTTGTGCCATTGCCTGCGATACCTGCCGCAGCGAGGCTCGAGCCGAAAATGGCCAGACCAATGCCGGCGTCACCCCAGAAGAGCTCTTCAATCGCTATAGGCATTGTCAGAGCTGTTGGGTCACCAAGCATCGACTGCGCAATGAAGTCGAAGCTGTAGAGACCAATCTTGGCCGCTTCCTCGACGATCGGCCAGGGGAACTCCTCACGCTCGTCCCACTCCTCGGCGGCAGGTCGCACAACCGACTCTGCAAAGTCGTGGATCCACTTCTGGATCTGGAGTTGGTCCTCATTGAGGCTGAGGGAGAAATCACTCATCTGGGTTCCTTCCGGGTCTTCCGGGCCTTTGTTACCGATTAGTAGGTTACCCGCCGGTAACCTGATGTCCAACCTCGGGCAGACAGAAATCTGAGCACCCGTTCCAAAATGAGCGAGCCCCATTTCTGTGACATGTAGCTCAACTACTTGGCAGTTCTGCCGACTGATCCCCTCAGGAGGACTCATGTTGGACGATTCAGAACAGGCAGCAGCACTATGTCGGCTGCGCGAGATGAGCGGACTACCCCAGCGCGCCGCGGCTCGTCGCATAGGTGTTCGGCTATCGACTCTGAGGTCCTGGGAAAACCAGACCGCCTCACCCAGCCCCGCAGAACTCCGTGACGCCATAACCGTCTATGGACGAGACCTCGAGAGAGTTCTTGCTCCCCGCCAGTCGCTGACCTCGGCTGACGAGCCCGGCGTCCTGACGGTTGGGTCCCAGAGGGTCGATGTCGGATCCATCAGAGCCACAATCGATGACCCATCCGAGATCAACCGGCGCGTGTTGCTCGAGTACCTGGCGGCTGTCAGGGCAGAGCGACGCCTCCCCGCTTCAGCAACCGTTGAGTTGCGAACTATTGACATCGGCCAACTTGCCGTCGAACTCGACCTGACCGACGAATCCCTCTCCGAACTGCTCGCCGAACAACTCAATCTGACTCCGGCGGGAGCTCAACTCGCCACCAGGGCTGTGCTGGTTGCCGGACTACTGGGGGTTGCAGCGTTCACCGGAGTCGGGCTCACCTGGTTGCGTGGAAGCGCCACCTCGGCCGGTGAGGCCGCGCAACCACGAGCTGCGTCCGCAGTCATCACTTCGACGGAGCTCACTACGCGAGCAACACCCGAATCTCCACCGACCGCTCAAGAGGTGATCCCCACCCCCGCCGAGTCGACGGAGTTGGTTCTGGTCGCCCCGTACACACAGGTTCCCACCGCAACCTTTGCCACCTTCACCGGAAGTGGGAACCCACCGACGCCCGAGATGTTCTCTCCGATCCCTAGACAGGTCACCGCTGCAACCTCCGATGCCATCGAGGTGAGCGGTTCGGCGAACACTGTCGACGGACCAGGTTTCAGCATCTGGCCCCGAATCAGCTCATAGGGATGTACCAACGAACAGACCGGTTTCCAACATCACCACGCGGATTTCTGCTGAGTGCTGAGAGCCCGATCACCGGTCACACATTCTCAGGCTCAAGTGGAACGGCGCTATGTCGATACATTGACCGGCCGATCGGTGATGCCAGATAGGTGTCAGATCCGCCCGTTAAATGGGGCACTTCAGTTTTCGCAGGACCATCTCAACAATGGGACTCATCACATCCTTCGCTCTGGTGGGCGTCGCGTGTTCTCCAGGCGTCGAGCCCATTGATCCATCACAGAGCACTTCTGGCGCAGACGGTTCGACTTCCGAGGAGCTCCGTTGGCCACGGCGTCTGACGCGACCCAAGGTCGTTGCACCAGCGACGACAATAACCACTGCACCCACGACAGTTCCTCAGACAACCGTTCCACCCACCACTGCTCCCAAGCCGACCGTTCCGCCGGCAGAGTCGAACTCGCCCGCGCCGAGTTCGACCTATGTCGCCGCCGGCACTCGCATGGGAATCGGCGACTGTCCGATCTACCCACGCAACAACGTCTTCCACGCCGATGTCCGCAACCTGTCGAAGCATTCCAACTCGGAGAGCATCATCGCGGCCATGGGGAGCGAGCCGGTTCGTGGCCTCACCTCGGCCGTCTGGCAGGGATCACGAAGCGGCTACCCGGTCAATATCGTCGACTCACGAGTGGACCGGGCCAGGACATTCGTAAAGCAGGGCTTCCTGCTCCAACCCGAGTCGATCGGTTCGTTCCCGATGCCGGCCAACCCCCGCCTCGAGGGTGACCCCACACCCGCATGGGACCAACACCTGCTGCTCTTCGACAAGGCGACGTGTCAATCGCACGAGATGTTCCTTACAAGAACCCCGTCGCTGTCCTTCTATGGGACGTGGGAGGCTGACTCGGCTCACACCCTCGACATGACAAGCAACGTCATGCCCAATGTCGCATCCACCGTCTCGGCCATCTCACTCCTTGCCGGCCTGGTGCGATACGAGGAGGTTGCGTCAGGAAGTATCGATCACGTACTGACCGTCGACTATCCACGTTCATCGAACCAGGCGCCGGTCTGGCCTGCCCGACGCACCGACGGCAAGAGCACCGACCCCAACGCTCCCCGGATGGGCACCTGGCTGCGACTCAAGGGCGATGTCGACCTCTCCAAGTTCGGCCCGACCGCCAAGGTGGTCATCAAGGCTCTACAGAAACACGGTGCGATCATCAAGGACACGAACCACTCCGGGATCTCCATCAATGGTGAGAACGACTCCCGCTGGGACGACAAGGACATGAAGACGCTCAACCAACTGACAGCTGATGACTTCGAGGTTGTGGACCCGACCCCGATGATGGTTTCGGCCAACAGCTACGAGATCCGCTGAGCTCACAGAGCCCGAGTAGGTCACAGAGCGCACTCGAAAACCCATTCGAGTGGCCCAGCCTGCCCGCCCGACCGGACCAAAGATCACCCAACTGATCACGACAAGTGGCACCCCCTCACCGGTGGTGCCACTTTCAGTTGCGTCGCAGGATCGGACCCTCAGCCGAGTCCTCCACCGAGTACCCAGCATCCGCGATTCGGTCTCGGAGTTCATCGGCGAGTGCCCAGTTCTTCTCCAGCCTGGCGACCTCTCTCGCCTGGGCGAGTTCCGAGATTTCCACCGGGACCTCGTCATCTGCTGTTGAGAGCGTCAACCCGACCGCCCGGAGCATCTCCAACAGTGCAGCGGCGAGCGGTGCGGCTGCCGCCTCGTCACCGTCATCGAGTAGTCGGTTGATCCGAGTGACAAGCCCGAAGATCTGTGCTGACACCGCGGGGGTGTCCATGTCGTCGTCCATGGCCGAACGGAACGAATCAAGCACATCCTGGTCCGGGCCAGTAGCGCCGAGTTGCACATCCCCCAACCCCAGCCGATCAAGTCGTCGTCCCAGGGTGTCAAGACGAACCAGCGCATGTTCCGCCGCCGAGATGGTCGCCTCGGTCACCTCGACCGGTGAGCGGTAATGCGAACCGAGAACCAGAAGTCGGTAGCTACGCGGGTCACGCTTGCTGATCAGGTCGACGAGAGTCGTGAAGTTGCCGAGCGACTTCCCCATCTTCTCCCCCGCCACCTCGACAAAGCCGTTGTGGACCCAGTGCCCGGCGAACTCCCTGCCGGCAGCGACTGCCTGGGCTCGCTCGTTCTCGTGGTGTGGGAACGCCAGATCCCGACCTCCGCCATGGATGTCAAAGCCATCGCCGAGGAGATCGAGACTCATCACGACGCACTCGGTGTGCCAGCCCGGGCGGCCATCGCCCCACGGAGATGGCCAGGATGGTTCACCTGGCTTGACGAACTTCCAGAGCGCGAAATCCGACGGATGCCGTTTGGTGCCGCCGCCGACAATCTCTCGCTCGCCTCCGCCCACCATCAGTTCATCAAGACTCTGGTGAATGAGCAGACCATAGGAATCGACGGCGTCGACGGACATGTAGAGACCGTCATCGCTCACATATGCCGCGTCGCGTTCGAGCAGATCCTCGATCAACTCGACCATACGCTCGACATAGGCGGTCGCATGCGGGTCGACATCTGGACGCATGACCCCTATCGCGTCGATCGCGTCGTACCAGACCGCCTCGTACTTCTCGGTCACCTCACTCCAGTGGCACCCCTGGGACTCGGCGAGGTTGATGATCTTGTCGTCGATGTCGGTGATGTTCGAGACATAGGTGACGTCGAGTCCTGACCAGATCAGATAGCGGCGCAGAACATCGAAAACGAGAGCGAAGCGGCCGTGACCGAGATGCGGCGGACCGTAGACCGTTGGCCCACAGACATACATTGACACCTGTCCTGCGTTACGCAGTTCGAGCGGGCGGACCTCTCGGGAAGCCGTGTCGTAGAGCCTGATCATGGCCAGAGAGACTACCGGCCCCAACCGAGCCGACCCCCAAAGTCAGCCATGACCAACAACAGGGCGCACTCGGGTGGAAATCGGCAGATCTGTCCGTACGCTCAATGCTGTGACAGTGCGGACCGTGCGATCAGAGGGCTTGATAGCGGCCGCCATGTGCCTCATCCTTCCGGGCTTCGCAGTCGGAACCGCGCTGCTGCTCGGAGCGCCTGGACCGACGCTTGTCTTTGCCGCTCTCAGCGGTGGAGCGATCGGTGTCGCGTGGGCCCGCAAGAGTTGGTCGGCCATGATCGACCAGGTCGTCGATGCGACCATTGAAAGAGACGCTGTGCAGGCACAACTCGATGACACGATCACGGGTATCGCGTTCCGCGATCGAGTCGATCAATCACTCAGGGCCTCCACGAGTGAGTCGGCGACCATCGAGATCATGCTCCGTGCTGTTGCAGAGGTCCTACCCGATTCGGATGTGTCGATGTTGTTGAACCTTCCGAACGAGTCGAAGGTCGGCTGGAGAGTCGAGCTGGCCGGTGGAACCCTTCGCGCCGCTGTCCCAGTGCCCGGCACTCCGACATGTCTGGCCTTCACCAGCCTCTCGACCATCATCACACCGAGTTCCACTGCCATCGATGCGTGTGAACATCTGCGCAGCAGCGGCGACGAGTCCGACGCTCCGGGAGCCAATGCGTCGACGTGTGTGCCGCTGCGCCTCGGGGACAGAACGTTGGGCGCGGTCAACGCCCAATGCGCTCCGGGTCAGCCACCTACGCAATCGGCGATCGAGCGAATCGAATGGACCGTCTCCGCCTCAGCGGTGCGAATCGCCGAGCAGAGACTTCAGCGTGGGCCGTCACACGCCGGTACAACCGACCCTGTCACCGGTTTACCGGGCCAGCCAGCCATGCGAAATCAGGTCAAGGATCTCATTCGCACCCTCGTGCCGTTCTGCCTGGCGATCGTCTCGGTAGACCGATTCGAGGAGATCCGATACGGCGAGGGCGACGAGGCCGCCGAGATCGCCCTCGGGTTCGTGGCCGATGCGCTCACGTCGACACTGCGGCCCGACGACTTCGTCAGCCGAATCGGTGAGTCCTCATTTGGCGTCGTCCTCGCTGATTGCGGCTCACGCCAGGCCACTGCGGTAATCGAGCGGACACGCGAATCGTTAGCGCTACTACTCGCGCTCGAGAGCGAAACCGTCTTCACGTGCTCGGCCGGGGTTGTCGAATCACATCAGGGCACCTCGATCGACGAGTTGATGTCGATGGCCATGACCGCCGCCGAAGCAGCCTCAGCGGCGGGCGGAAATCGCGTTCAACTTGCCTTTGAGGCAGACCACCTCTGAGGCCGCGCTGCGAGAGTCCGCCCAGGTGACTCCCACACAACGACTACGAGTCCGGCGAACTGGCTCAACCGAGTAGGTCCACCGGTTCCTCACCATCGACGATCCTCCGGGTCCTGTCAGCTGCCGCCCAGGCGATCTCCTGATGGGGTATGACCCAGAACCTGTTCGACTCCACGGCTTCGGCAATGGCGAGCGCCACCACCTCTGGCCCGGTCCCCGCATCGACTCCGGCCTGGACCACAGCGGCGAGTAGAGCCGACTGGTCGCTCAACCCGGAGTTGTCGGCATCCTCAGATCTGAGGGAGTTGGCGGCCATGTCGGACACGACGTTTCCGGGACACACCACCGACGCGCCCACTCCGGCTTTGGCTCGGTTCAGTTCATGACGAACCGACTCCATCATTCCGACGACCGCGTGCTTGGATGCCACGTACGCGCTGAGCCCCGGCGTCGCGACAAGACCGGCTCCTGAGGCGACCGCAACGATGTGCCCCCGTCCTCGCTCGATCATCCCCGGCAACGCAGCTCGCACGCCGTGGGCCGCACCCCAGAAGTTCACATCGATCTGTCGTGCCCACTGCTCCGCAGGAACCTCCCAAGTGAGCCCGGGTAGATAGATGCCGGCGTTGAGTATCGATATGTCGAGTCCACCAACGGCATCGGCGGCGTCGATCAACCTTCGATGGAATGCCTCCTCGCTGATGTCTCCCACCAGCGCATTAGACTTGGTGGAGCCGGCCGAATCGGAGGAATCGGAGAGCTCAAGGACCAGTTTGCTCAGTCGCTCCTCGTCCCTGTCGGTCAGCACCAGATTGGCACCGCGCCGGCTGAACTCATGTGCAATTGCGGACCCGATCGAACCAGCGGCGCCGGTTATGAGGACTGTCGATCCAGCTATTTCCATTCAGACTCCGATCTCACCCCTATCACCATGGCGGCCAATCGAAGCAATCCTCGATCGTTCGCCTCGACGTCATGTGCGCACCCCCATGTGTACCGCATGACTACGACAGATAACTTTGGTCAAGTATGTCTGCCCTGCCTCCCAGCATCCGTTCAACTCGGACAGTTCCAGCCAAGCCGTCGGTCGAGGGCCTGGAGGATCGCTGGATTCCGGTGTGGGGGGCCGACGGGGTCTACGACTTCGACCCCACCGTCGGCCGGGAGGACGTCTTCTCGATCGACACCCCACCACCCACTGCCTCGGGATCGCTGCACGTAGGACACGTCTTCAGCTACACCCACACCGACACCCTCGCCCGCTACCAGCGGATGCGCGGCAAGTCGGTGTTCTACCCGATGGGCTGGGACGACAACGGTCTCCCGACGGAGCGTCGCGTGGAGAACTACTACGGCGTGGTCTGCGACTCGACGCTCCCATATGACTCCGGGTTCACCCCCGCAGCCGAGCCTCCGCAGAGACGCAACGACTTCACCGCCATCTCCCGCCGCAACTTCATCGAACTGTGCGAGGAACTACTGGTCGTAGACGAACAGGCCTTCGAGGATATCTTCAAGCGCCTCGGACTATCGGTCGACTGGAGTCTGCAGTACACGACGATCAGTGCGTCCACTCGACGAATCTCCCAGCGTGCTTTCCTACGGAACCTGGCACGCGGCGAGGCGTACTCCGCCGAAGCTCCATCGCTGTGGGATGTCACCTTCCAGACCGCTGTCGCACAGGCCGAGTTGGAGGACCGCGAACGGCCGGGCGCGTATCACAAGATCTCATTCGCCCGACCAGACGGCACCGACATCATGATCGACACGACTCGACCCGAGTTGATCGTGAGTTGCGTAGCGCTCGTCGCCCACCCCGACGATGAGCGCTATCAACCGCTCTTCGGCACGACTGTCACAACTCCGGTCTTCGGCGTCGAGGTCCCCATCCTGGCTCACTCCCTAGCCGAACCTGACAAGGGAACGGGTATCGCCATGGTCTGCACCTTCGGCGACACAACAGATGTCACCTGGTGGCGAGAGCTGAACCTTCCTGCTCGAGCCGTGATCGGTCGTGACGGCCGCTTCGCCGGAGAGGCCCCGGAATGGATCACATCCATCTCCGGTCGCGAGGCCTACGAACGGATTGCTCGCAAGGCTGCAGGAGGTGCCCGTGAGCAGATGGTGGCCCTCCTGGGCGAATCAGGTGATCTGCACGGTGAACCCAGGCCGATAAACCATCCGGTGAAGTTCTACGAGCGTGGTGACAAGCCGCTCGAGATAGTCACCTCACGCCAGTGGTACATACGTAATGGCGGTCGTTCAGGCGAACTCCGCGACGCGCTCGTCGCCCGAGGCGGCGACCTCGCATGGCATCCCGCGTACATGCAGCACCGTTATGACAACTGGGTTGGCGGGTTGAATGGCGACTGGCTCATCTCCCGCCAGCGGTACTTCGGCGTTCCGTTCCCAATCTGGTATCCCCTCGATGCCGACGGGTCACCGGTCTATGACGCCCCGATCACCGCCGATGAGGCAACCCTGCCCATCGACCCGCAGACCGATTGCCCACCAGGTTTCGATGAGGCACAGCGAGGCGCGCCGAACGGGTTCGTGGGCGATCCAGATGTCATGGACACCTGGGCGACATCGTCGCTGACCCCCCAGATAGCGACGCGCTGGGAGGAGGACGACTCCTATTTCGATCGGGCCTTCCCGATGGATGTCCGCCCACAGGGCCACGACATCATCAGGACCTGGCTGTTCTCGACAGTGGTCCGCAGCCACTACGAACACGGTTGCCCACCATGGACGAACGCAGCGCTCTCGGGTTGGATCCTGGATCCCGACCGCAAGAAGATGGCCAAGTCGAAGGGGAACGTGGTCGTGCCCACACACCTTCTCGATCTCTATGGCGCAGACGGCGTCCGCTACTGGGCGGCGTCCGCGCGGCCAGGCACTGACACGACCTTTGACGAGGGGCAGATGAAGGTCGGGCGTCGTCTGGCCATCAAGCTCCTCAACGCGTCGCGGTTTGCGCTGTCCTTCGGTATCGCAGTTCCGACCGATGGGAACGCAGCCGACGGGACCACTACCGACGGGGACGCGTCCGGTGGTGGGGCCATGGGCAGCGCCGCTGCCAACGCGATTGCGTCGCCTGCCGATGTTCCTGCAGTGACCTCACCCCTCGACAGATCAATGCTCGCCGGACTCGCACAACTGGTTGATGATGCAACGAATGCCTTCGAGGCGTTCGACTACGCCCGAGCACTCGAGCGAACCGAATCGTTCTTCTGGCACTTCTGTGACGACTACCTCGAGTTGGTCAAGACAAGGGCCTACGGGGAGTCCGCAGGGGACGACTCCCCCGCCACACGCTCAGCCAGAACTGCTCTTGCGATAGCGCTGAGCACGATCCACCGCCTGCTCGCGCCTTTCCTCCCCTTCACCACCGAGGAGGTCTGGTCTTGGTGGATGGACGGATCCATCCACAACTCGACATGGCCAAAGACCAGCGAGTTCATCGATGCAGCCGCCAGCGACACCACCGAACTGGCAGTGGCATCCGAGGCGCTCTCCGCTCTCCGGGGCGCCAAGTCGGCAGCCAAGGTTCGTATGGGATCCGAGATCGACTCGGCAGTAATCCATGACACGCCCGAACGTCTCGCCACCCTTGCGAATGTGCTGTCCGACGTTCAGGCGGCTGCCAAGGTCATCGACTTGTCCACCGATGAATCCGACGATTTCTCCATCTCCACGAGCCTGCCCTCGAATCAGGATTCCTGACTCAAAGGAGCAAACAGTCCGAATGGGGTTCACGATCCCCTATGAGAGGGGTCTCTGGCCATAGACTCTCCGCCGTGGCACGACGCTTGAAACGACGTTTGGCTGAGCTTGAAGAGGTCGCGGTCCACGCGCAGAGGGCTGCTGCTGTGAGCGCGGCTCTGGCCGAAGGCGAACGGACCCGTGCTGCCGAGCGAGAGATCGCGCTTCGCGACCAGGCGAAGCGCGAGACGAATACCCTCCGGGAGGCCTTCGACGACGCACTTGAACGTGCGGGAGTCGTTCTGTTCCAACAGAGCGCCAAAGGGCCGGACTGTTTCTATGTGTCGACGTCGATGCGGTCGATTCTTGGATGGTCCCCGCCGAGTTTCCTTCGTCCAGGATCGTTCCGCGGAATCGTCCACCCCGATGACCTCAAGACCTTCGATCTGTTCATGGGTGCTCCCGTCAGCCACGACGGTGGGGATGAGAGCGGAATCGAAAGCAATGACCTGATCGATCTGACATATGCCTCGGGGCATCAGAACGCGGCGGTCACACTGATCACTGCTTCGCAATCGTTGCAGGACCACGCTGGCGATGGACCCGCAGCACGAGACGAGGTGATCATCCGTTTCCGCACCTCGGATGGAGATTGGCTACGTCTGGCGGTCCGCCCGGATTCGCCGGTTGAGGATCCCGTCGGAGTCGATTCGGATGCCGATGACGGCGCGTCTCAAGGTGCCGACGCTGTTGGCGGCGAATGCCGTCCTAGAACGGTCGCCGGCGCGCTGATCACAGTCGAACAGGCTCTCGGTGACATCGCAGTGGCCGACTGGTTCACCAAACTCGTTGAGCATGATCCGGCTGGCTGTCTGATTCTCGAGTTCGAAGACTCCGCCGATCCGTTCTCATTGGTCATCCGCGCCACGAACGCTGCAGCCAAGCGGATGTTCAACATTGAGGTCGAACTCAACCGCGGAATCGCCCTCGACGAGATTCTCGCTGGATCCTCCGCGCAACTCCTTCGATCGGCCGTGTTCGACGTCTACCACACTGGCGAGGCGATCACTGCTGAACGACTGTCGTTCTCCGAGATCCCCGGCGTACATCTCGATATGCGGGTCATGCGTCTCGACGACGGCGCAATCGGAGTCACCTTCAAGGACGTCACCTCGATCGTCGCGATCGAGAACCGACTCCGCAAGCAGGCCTCACACGATGCCCTCACCGGGCTTCCGTCAAGAACCCTGTTGGAGGAACGTCTGGACCTGGCAGCAGCCAAGGCGTCGCATTCTGCTCCGATAGCGGTCATCCTCGTAGACATTGTCGGCCTGAGCGCCATCAACGAGCACTACGGGCTCAACTACGGAGACGACCTGCTCAAGAAGGTCGGAGATCGCCTGGTACACGAGATGCGTGGACTCTCGGTCGTCGCTCGCTTCGGTGACGACGAGTTCGCCCTAGTGACCACGACGTGCTGCTCGACCGCCGAAGCCGTCGGCGTTGCCCAGTCGGTCAACACCACTCTGGCGCATCCGTTCGACATTCGTGGACATCTCGTAGACGTCAAGTTCTCAATTGGTATGGCCATAGCGCCGGAACACGGACACGACGCCCGTGCCCTGCTCCGAGACGCCTCCGCAGCGCTCCGTGACGCGAAGGACACGGGACTCGACGTCGTGTTGTTCCAGCACAAGAGCGACTCCGAGTCGATCAGGCGCCTCGCTGTATTGAGCGAGTTGCGTGAGAGCTTGGAACGCAACGAACTCGAACTCCGCTTCCAGCCCCAACTCGACCTGCACTCAGGACGCGTGCGCAAGGTTGAGGCTGTTCCACGCTGGAGTGATGACCGTGACCCATCCCGCATGTCAGTTGAGCTGCTGGAGCTTGCGGAGCAGTCGGCGCTCATTCAGCCATTGACAAGATGGCTCCTCACCGAGGCGACAAGGGCATCACGAGAGCTCCGTCAACTGACCCACCGCGCCTATGGGACCCGCGACGAGATCGTTGTGTCGCTCAATCTGTCGACCCGGAACCTCTTCGACCCGGACCTGGAGACCTTTATCGAGTTGATGGTCCGCTCCGGCGAGTTGGAATCCGGGCAACTCGAGTTGGAGATCAATGAGCCTGGCCTCATGGATGATCCAGCCGGTTCACAGGAGATTCTCGAGCGCCTCTCAGGCCAGGGTGTCAACTTCGTTGTCGACCAGTTCGGCACCGGGTACACATCGCTGGCAACCATGCGGCACCTTGCTGTTCGCGGCCTCAAGATCGACCGGTCATATCTGGCGAGCATCGCGACCGTGCCATCAGATGCGGCGGTGATCCGTTCCACCATCGAGCTATCTCACGAACTCGGGCTCTTTGCCGGTGCAACCGGCGTGACCGACCTCGAGGTGTTGTCTCTGCTCGTCGAGTACGGGTGCGACTTCGCTCAAGGTCCGTTCCTCTCGGAGCCTGTGCCGCTGGCCGAACTCCCCGGTCGGATCGCAGAGATCGAAGACATCGCCCGAGCATGGCTCGGCGC
>CAUJEC010000155.1 GCA_963169245.1 Actinomycetota bacterium | reverse complement strand
CTATGACGACGACGTCCCAGTCCTGATCCGGATCGTTGTGCTGGGCTTGGGTCCCGATTGTCGACGTCTTGTCAGTCCCCGGCGTCTTGATAGTCATTTCCAGCCCCGTCTGCTGTCGGTCTATAACCCGTCAGGGTTGATCGGACTCCGAGTATCGCGGAACGACTGCTACACGATCACTGAAACACTCAATGGTTGTCACCGATGTCGCTGTCAGTTCGAAGATGGCGTCCTGTCCGAACTGTCGTCCAAGTGCGACAGCATCATCTAGGTCCATCCCCCAGATCACGAAGCACTTGTCGGTTGAGTCCCTGTTGGGGAGGCCGCTGGTTGCCCGTGCGAACCCGACGTCCAACTCGGAGAGGGTGCTGGCCAGGACACCTGTGGCTGTCTCGTTCTCTGCTGGCGGTAGAACTCGTCCGAACCGATTGGAGGCTGCCACGACGTGGACAGCACCGTCGTAGACCCATTGGTCGATGGCATCAGGCCCGGTGAGGTCCACCCACTTTCCTGGCAGGACCTCGACGCTCACAACCATCTCACGGCGTTCGCTCCATCGCCGATCCTCCGCAGGCTCGACTGTGGTCCCACCGAAGGTCAACGCCATGATGGGAGCGAGTTCGTTAGCGACTCTCTGGACTCGTTCGAAGGCCGCCTCTATCTCAGGCGCATCGATGGTGTAGGCCACAAGGTCGGCCACCACGACTACACGACTGCCAGTGACATACGATCGGACGAATCCGAGTCTGGCATTGTGGTCGTTGACCTCCTTGAGCAACTCGGGAGTCGGCTCGACCTCATCGAGAGCAATAGCGAACAGCGTCAGAGCAACTGGCGAGGAATCGGTCAGCCTTGCATAGGTGGGGACCCCGACAGTCGAGAGGCAGTAGTCGCCGTCATGGTCGCGATGGATGACCGACGAGCCGAACACCTTGGTGAGCTCCTGTTCAATTCGTGGACGAAGGACCTCGACGCTCCTCTCGTATGGCATCACAAGTCCGGTCCAGTCAGAGCTGGTGAGAATCAGAGCTGAGTGGCGCTCGAGGGGAGTCATGACTGTTATGTCGTCTGACGGTGCGGCCGCTACGAGCATGGAGAGGAACCGGGGGTCGAGTTCCAGACCGGCTCTGCCGTCAGAACGTGTGTCGACGATCGTCTCTGTGTACCCGTATTCCTCCCAGTTGACGAAGAAGCGGAATTGGTCGGGCTCGGCCAGGATCTGGAGCTTGGGCGGATCATCAAGTTCCTCCAGAGCGCTTCCAGGTGCGACCCTGATGGTCTCAACGGCATTGGCCAACGCCGAATGGGTGAAGGTCGTCAAGACGTGGTCCTTGTCCGTCTCCTGTTCGACCGTGATGTGGGGAAGTAATGGGGGTGGGGGTAGCAGCGGCAGATTGAGACGCATCTCGTCAGCTGAGACGACAAGTTCCTCGGGTGAGTCCTCGTCTGCCTCGGAGATGCTGACTGTGATAAGCGATGACTCATCTGAGCTGAACCGCATTGCGGCATTGATCGCTCGCAGAGGAATCAGGATCTCGTAGCTGTTGCTGTCAGTACCACCGATCAGCGACGAGAGCACGACCCCATCGGTACCTGTCCAGATCCGGTGTGTGCCATCGCTGACGAGGACGACTTTGCCTGTCCACAGATTCTCGTCGCTGTCGATGAAGGGCAGAACCCGGAATGAGACCTGTTCCCACTCGCCATAGGGGATCTCCGCAATGAAACCCAACTCAGTTCCTCTCGACCTCGACCGGTGCAACTCGTGCCCAAACCTGAACTCTAATTTCTATTTCGGTGTGGGGTATCCGTAGCTGTGGTCGATGGTCCCTGTGGTCATCGATAACAGCTCGGCGCATCGGGTCATTCATCGCGGAACCGATCGAGCCACCAAATTGGCAGTCTGGCTCTCGTGGCCTGATTCCACCCGCTATCGGGGCAGTGGCTGTACTGTGCGTCTACGGCTCCGCTTCAACGTAATGAGGGTTCTCGGTTGACGACGTAGGAGTCGAGAGTGGGGGGCATGATGCCGAGTTCGGAGACATCGCCGATGAAGGTTCCGTACCGATTGCCGGTCACGGTCGTTCGATTCGCGGGAAACCGCAGGACCGTCAAGGACGCACTGACCAAGCCTGACCCGGAATCCACCGTCGTGTCGTCGGTACTTGTCGATGTGCGCGCTGACCCGCGCCAGGACCTGATTCTTCATGTGCCCGCTGATGGGCAGGGCGACCTGAAGGTCGACCTGGGATTACTCGATGACGGCCGACTTGTTTCGACGAGCACGGCGTGGGACGCGAGGGGCGACGAGCGGACCAAAGCGATCATGTCGCTTGCTACGACGGGCCTCGCCGCCGGTGCGGCTCTGGGCGGACCGGCGGGGGCGCTCGGAGGTTTCGTAATCGGCGGAGCGCTGGCGGCAGTGGCGACGTCGACAGGGGGTGAGGTCACAGACCCAGTCGGGGGTTTCCACGGCGACCTCGGGGTCAGGACACTCGCGCCCGACGACGTGGCGATCAGCGCCCCGATGCAGAAGACCGCTGATGATGAATCATCTATGTCGACTCGCACGCGGATCAATGTCGGAGCGCTGAGTTCCAAGGATCTTGGTGTAAGGAGTGAGTACTCGAAGGAGCACCCCAACGAGGCGCATCTGTTGGTCGGTTACAGGCGGGCCGAGGTGAGCCTGCTTCAACGTCTTTCGGAGTGGGCTCTGGACGAGACAGCAGAACCCGAGTCCCAGGCCGAAGCGATGCGTTCGCTCGAACGGTCGCTCGCGACCGCTCGTCGAGTGGCCCAACGCTCGGAAGCGCTGTATGCGGCTTGGCGCTCAGAGCACCGAATCGAGCAGGTCGAACCGTTGGCGGCGGAGTTGTTCATCGATCAGATTCCCACTACCGATGAGTTCCACAAGGTGATCGGTCTTCCGCCCGCACAGCGGACGGTCAAGTGGTGGGAGGTCGCACGGGACCATCGGATGATGGTGACATGCGATCGGCAGCTGACAACCACGGGTGTCCCATGGGAGTCGACACTCGAGCCCGAGAGGGCCGTGGCCCGGGCAGCCTCGGTGAGGTTCCGTCGCCCGGTTGCGGCGAAGCTCACCACGTGGCGGGTGGTCAAGGACTCGAACGGACACTATGAGGCTTCGCCGATTGAATACCGGTGGGTATTGGTCACCCATCCGGACCACAGCGGGACGATGACGCTCCCATCCCTGCTCAGGTCGGATGCCACAGTGGACGTGACGTTCTCCCCAATAGGTGCGATCACGGGAATCGGCTCGTCCGCATCTGGCGCTGTTGCTGATCGAGCCGCCGCGTTTTCCGAGTTGCCGTCCGTGATCGATTCGAGTGCGAAGGTTGGGACGTCGATCGGCAAGCTCGTTTCACCATCGTCAGCGCTTGCCGCTCAGGTGGCCGATCTGGAGAACCGCAGAAAGCTTGGGCTCGTGACACTCGATGCCAGCGAACAGCTCGAGCGGGAGGTCGAGGTGGCGGAGCTCCGGGCACGCCTTATCGCAGCGCAACAGAAGTTGACGGACCCGTCGGGAGCTTCCGTCGTTTCGAGTTGATGGTGGTGCGGCCGATGCCCGGGCAGACGCCCGGCTAGAGGGTCTGGCTAGCGGGGCAAGGGTCCGAGCGCGCCGCGGACCGCACGGTCCCATCTCTCGAGCGCGTTCAGATCCAACTCGCGTGGGTAGTTGCGGGCGAGGGTTGATGCGATTCGGCCGTGGCCGAGCATCGGCAGTAGCCGGGCGGCGAGCAGCGGTTCGCGAACGAGCTTCGACGCCATCTTCGACAGTTCGGCGGGAGCGGGAGTAACCAGTTCCTGATTGAGGCCCGCCCGTACCATCGACGCTGACATCACCCCGGTGCGGATGAGGGCAGTCACTCCATCTGTTCGAAGAGCCGTACTCATGCGTCGGACTCCCTCGGATGCGACGAGGGTGGGCCCGAACTCACGCATGAATGATGACTGGTATCTCCACAGAAGCGCCTCGTCGCCTATGTCCCTTGGCAGCGTGCTGCTGTGCGATGAGACGTCCTCCTCGCTTCCGACGGGCAGAGTGATTGTGTCCGCAAGTATTCGCCCGGCGATCAATCCCAGACCGATCCCTGAACCGTGTGCCGGATAGACATGGCAGGACGAGTCGCCGACGAGGGCCAGGCCGGGAGCGGTGAATCGGGGATAGGGCCGACGGAGCGGAATCACTCCCGAACCACCGTGGATGGGTTCGCCGATCCAGGTCTCGGTGGACCTCAACTCGCTCAGCATGCGCGGTCCGGTGCCGTAGCGGCCATTCGCCAGGCAACCAACGAGTACCGCCACGCTTCCGAGGTCCGCAGAGATGGTGATCCCACGAGTCGAGAAACCGCCGCTGAGCCCGACCGTGCTGATCGCCTCGCCGGGCCTAGCGCCATGACGTTCCAGGAAAGCCGATGCAGCGTATGGGTCCGACACCGTGAAGTGGAAGTCGGACGCAGAGCAGATCTCGTCCCCACGAACAGGTGGGCACCACCTGTCGAGAAGTGGGGAATGGCGGCGCAGCGTACCTGTCAGACCGGAGGCATCGACGAAGAGTGCTGCGGTGAGACTGGTGGACGTTCCGGTCCTGCTCTCGATCCGAATCGAGGAAATTCGATCGGCGACGAG
>CAUJEC010000154.1 GCA_963169245.1 Actinomycetota bacterium | reverse complement strand
GGTTCGTCTCGTCCCGGTTGTGTGGGGAGGGTTTCGGACCATCAGATGGCTGCAAGATGACCCGTCAGTCGGGACTTCGGTGGCCAGGAGTATTGCCACCAAGGGAACATCGCCGCCCAGCAACTCCAACCCTACGGAACCCACAACGGGCTGTCACCGGGGAGCACAGCCCTGTGGACAACAGCGGTTGCCCCCTTACCAATCCCTGAACGGGTCGCAAGGGCGGCGGGGTCACGGCCAGGCTGAGAGAAGATCTTCGGGTCCGAGAGTTCTCGCGGCGCCGCCTGCAGTGACGCCTGAGCGCGAAACGGCAATCGTCGGGGTGGCTTTCGACGTTCCCGGGATGTCGTCAAGGTGTCCGATGAGCCTGTTGAGGTCGTGTTGGTCCAGCGGGCTGTTTTCCAACCACTTGATGGTGCCAACGAAGCGGATCTTGTTGGCGACGGGTTCACGGTCAGCTCCTACGATGTCGATCTCGGGCACGTTGGTGCGGGTCCAGTAGCCGCCCACCGCTCCCGCCTCTGGCAGGCCGCCTATCGGTTGCAGTCGGTTTATTGCTTCGCGAACCACTGGCTCGATTGCCCGACCACGCCATGATTCCCAACCAGATGTAATCCTGGTAACGATCCGGTCACCGCGTCCGCGCTCGAGTTCTGCGAAGTGCGGCCCGATGAACTGCAGCCAGAAACGCAGGTACGAGTCTGCGACGCGGTAGCGGCTCTCCCGGCTCGGCTTCGTCGAGAGGGGGACCTCTCGTGCGACGACTCGTTTGCCGACAAGGAGCTTGAGGGCTCGGGTGGTGCTGGTGGGTTGAAGTCCACCAGCGGCCCGTTGAATGTTTGCGAACGTGCGCTCTCCTGCCCCGATCTGTTCAAGAACAGTGCGGGCAAGCGCATCGTCGGGAAATTCGGCGGCAAGGGCGCGTTCGGCTGAGACGACCAGCGCCGAGGTTGGATCGTGGAGGGCGTCGGTGAAGTACTCCCACATGGTCATACCCTTAGGCCACTCATGGCAGATCAGCGGCAGTCCGCCCGTCACCAGGAACGCATCAAATGCGTCGGCTGGGTTGTCGACGCCGACAATCTCACCAGTCTCGACGGGTGACAGTGGCGGGATCACCATCTCGGTGGCCCGCTGGTAGAACGCCTTGCCGTAGGTGTTGAGCTGTTCCATCATCGCCAGATCTGACCCGACGAGGATCAACAGCACCGGCTTCTTCGACAGCAGACGGTCCCATTGCTTTTGGAACACCGCGTCCAGAGACGGGTCGTCGGCAAGCAGGTAGGGGAACTCGTCGATCACGACGATCGAACGCTGGTCGTCCGGCAAGGCCGCGGCGAGGAGGCGCAGCGCGGCGTCCCAGTCCTGCGGGTTCGCCGCGGCGAGCAGATCCCGCCCGGGTAGCGTCGATTCGGCAATCTCTGAGACGAACAGGCCGACTTCCCGCTGCTGTTGACGAGACGCAGCGAAGAACACAGTCGGTACGCCTGCCCGCTCCGTGAACTCCTCCACGAGGTGCGATTTCCCCACTCGTCGTCGTCCCCGCATGAGCAGGCACTGGCCGCGACGATCCGTCACATCGACTCTGTCGAGCGGCCGCTGTAGCGCCCGGAGCTCCTTCTCACGCCCAACGAACCTGGTCATCGTCATACCTCCGGCATCACTATTCTGCATGATAGTATCATCAAGAGTAGCGATACCCTCCAGCCGAGTTCAGGTGAGAGGCAGGGTTGTGTGCGCAAAGCACCTCTTCCGCCGGACGAAAACCATGTACAGGGCTCACCTCATAGCGCGTGCACGCCCTCCGGGCCCACATGGAGATCGTTACTGGGACAGGCCCCACAGGGTTTCGTGGCGTTCGGGACGCTTTCGCCGCGGCGGACTATGCCTGCCGAGCGAAGCCGGTTTGCGCTCGCGAGCGCTGGGTCGCCCAATGTCACGCCGGTGTAGTCGATGCACCGTTCGTCGGCACGCCGCCGGGTGGGCGACGCAGGAGCCCGGGTCGCGTGGTTGCAGGTGTTGCATGTTGACGGTAGGCTGGTTCCATGTCGAACCCGGTTGTGTCGGAGATTCGGGCGGAGGCCGGTGAGCGAGAGCAGCTTACCGAGGTCCTACAGATGATCGTCGATGCAAAGTCGACGATCATCGTGCGCGTCGGTGATGACCAGGTCGAGTTGCCTCCGGCGTTGGTGCGGCTGCTAGTCGCCGGCGCCAGCCCATTGAGGGAGGGCGATTCGGTGGCTGTCGTCAGCGAGGATGCTGCTGTGAGCCCAGCGCAAGCGGCCCAGTTGCTGGGAGTGTCGCGCCAGTACGTGGACCGGTTGATCAGCAGCGGTGTGCTCCCCGCCCGGCGCCTACCGCACAGCCGCTACCGGAAGATTCCGGTCCGGGCGGTGTTGGCTCACAAGTCGACTAAGGACGCTAAGCGGGATGGGATCACCTCGATCGTTGACGCTGCGGAACAGGCAGGCCTGTCTTACTGACAATGGCGGATGGACTAGTTCGGGTGTTGCCAGACACGAACGTCTGCTATCCCATCTCGCTTCTGGACTTGGTACTTCGCTGCGACGAGCAGGACCTCCACCGGGTGGTGTGGAGCAACGACCTGCTCGACGAGTTGGTACGGGTGTGGGTTCGTAACGGCGCGAGGTCAGCCGATTCGGCTCGATCGGTCACCGATCAGATACGAGCGGTGTTCCCTGACGGAAAGGTCGACCGGATGACCTACGAACACTTGGTGCAGGACATGCCCGGCGAAGACCCTGATGACCGCCCGCACGCTGCGGCTGCTGTGGCGATCGCGCCTTCAGTATTGTTAACCGCCAACGTCGCTGACTTCCCGGCTGAGATGCTCGAACACCTTGGTGTATCCGTTCAGCACCCTGACGACTATTTCGTCAGTCTGCTTCGTATCGGCACCCGATGAGCTTCTCGACGTCCTCTCAGCCATGGCCGATCAACGTCGCCGACCACCCATGACCTTCGAGGAGATCCTCGGAGCGCTTCGCCGAGCTGGCCTAGAGCGCTTCACCGCTGCGGTCGACGAACTCTGCGCTCAGCGGGATGGAGCAGGTCCCGAGGCGCAAGGGCGGCGCGCCTGATCGACGCACGAGAGGCCGCAGGAAGCGAATAGTTGACAATGGTAAAGCTTCCTTGAGAATAGTCAGACGCTGCGGAGGCTGGACAGAAAGCCGAGATGCCGAAGGACGGAGCGGGAATGCGATAGGAAAGGCTGAGTTGGGCTTGCGATTTTGCTGGGCGGCGGTTCGTCTCGTCCCGGTTGTGTGGGGAGGGTTTCGGACCATCAGATGGCTGCAAGATGACCCGTCAGTCGGGACTTCGGTGGCCAGGAGTATTGCCACCAAGGGAACATCGCCGCCCAGCAACTCCA
>CAUJEC010000153.1 GCA_963169245.1 Actinomycetota bacterium | reverse complement strand
TGATGACTCGATCGACGTCGACCTTGCCCGCCTCGGCGAGTTGATGGGCGCCGTGTTGCGTGCCGAGGGGGTCCCGGCGTCAGCTCAGGCGGTCCTGACCCTGGTGGACTCGGAACGGATAGCGGAACTGAAATCCGAGTTTCTCGATGGTGACGGATCCCCGACCGACGTGCTCAGTTTCCCCATAGATGGCCCGGAGATCGCCTCGGCGTTGGCAGAAGCCGAAACACGTGAGGCTGTAGCGGGTGTGTCCGGGGGGCCCACGGCTGTCGCACTGGGATCATCCCCCGACGGGCCACTGTTGGTGGGTGATGTCGTGCTCTGTCCGCGCGTGGCGGCCGATCAGGCATCCGAGCACGCCGGGACAACCGAGGACGAACTTGCCTTACTCGTCATCCATGGCTCCCTGCACCTGCTCGACTGGGACCATGACGAAGCGGATGCCCAGTCACAGATGTGGGCGCGGGAGAGAGAACTAATGACGAGTCTTCACCGGGCACCTGCGCGTGACCCGTGGGCATCTCACAATCAAGCCGAGCCGGAGAGTGCGAAGCCGTGACCGGAATCGATCTGCTGGTGGCCGGACTTGTTCTACTGATGACGGTCCTCGCGGCGATCCTCGCGGTGGCTGAAACGGCCATCACCCGTATGAGCAGGTCGCGGGCCGCGGCGCTTGCCCAAAAGGACCCCAAAGCCGGGGGTCGTGTTCTGCGTATCGTGGAGAACCTCGAGCGTGACCTCAACTCGGTCTACCTGTCGGTCAACATCGTCCAGACCATCCAGGCCGCCCTTGTCGGTGTTCTTTCGGCCAAACTGTTCGGACCGCTCGGCGTGGTGGGCGGTATCGTCCTCAACGTCGTCGTCCTGTTCGTGATTGCCGAAGCCGCGCCGAAGACATGGGCCCTGCAGGACTCCGAACGCGCAGCACTGCTCACCGCTCCGATCGTCGAGTTCGTCGGGCGAATCCTGCGACTCCCGGCCCGCGGCCTGATCGGTGCGGCCAACATCATCCTGCCCGGCAAGGGCCTCAAGAAGGGGCCCTTCGTTACCGAGGAGGAACTGCTCGCCCTCGCCGAGGAGGCTGCAGAACACGCCATCATCGAGGAGTCCGAGCGCGACCTGATCGAGTCGATCATCAACTTCGGTGACACTGTCGCCCGCGAGATCATGACTCCCCGAACCGACATGGTCTCCATCAGTTGCGAGGCGACCATCGAGCAGGTGATCGACAGGGCCATCGAGAAGGGCCTCTCCCGATTCCCCGTCATCGGCAAGTCGAGCGACGACATAGAGGGCATTGTCTATGCGAAGGACGCGATGCGTGCCGAGCGTCACGGAGACGGCGACAAGGCAGTGGGGACGATCATCAAATCCGCGCTCTTTGTGCCCGAGACCAAGCTTGTGGCCGACCTGCTCGCTGAGATGCAGGCGAGTCATAACCACCTGGCGATAGTCGTCGACGAGTACGGCGGCACGGCGGGATTGGTCACTCTTGAGGACATGCTCGAGGAACTCGTCGGAGAGATCCATGATGAGTTCGACGAGGACCAGGCGACCATCCAACGGCTCTCCAACGGCGACGTTCTGGTTGACGCGTCGGTGAACGTGGATGACATCAACGATGATCTCGACACCGATCTTCCGGAGGGCCAGTGGGACTCACTCGGTGGGATGGTGTTCGGCCTGCTCGGCCGCGTCCCCGAACCGGGTGATTCGATAACTCATCAGACGACCCGCATTATCGTCGAGCAGATGGACGGCCACAGGGTAAAGCGGGTTCGACTCGTGCTCGATGATCCCCTCGCGTCTGAATCGGAGCCATCAGGTGAGTGACGACAGGCTCGAAGAACTGCTCGCCGCCGCTGGGTTCACCACAGCGGGATCCGAAGCAGAGACGATCCGGAGCGGGTTCGTCTCCCTAGTCGGGCGCCCCAACGTGGGTAAGTCCACGCTGCTCAACCGGATTCTTGGCCACAAGGTCTCCATCGTCTCGGACAAACCCCAGACAACACGGCACCAGATCAGAGGGATCCTCGATCGCCCGGACGCTCAGATCGTCTTTGTGGACACCCCGGGAATCCACAAGCCCAGATCGTTGATGGGCGAAAGGCTCAATGACACTGCGACCTCGGCACTCGGGGATATCGACGTCGCATGCCTCGTGGTGGACGGCACTGCAGCAATTGGAGCGGGTGACCGTTACGTCGCCTCGAGGATGCCTCGGAACTCGATACTCATTCTCAACAAGACCGACATCACCCCCGAGGAGCACATCCTCAAACAGCTCACCAAGGCATCCGAGTTCGGTTTCAGCGAGTACTTTCCCGTCTCCGCTCGCACCGGCAAGGGAGTCGATGAGCTTGTCGGGTACCTGATCGACCGGATGCCCGAGGGGCCCCGCTGGTATCCCGAGGGGACGGTCCGCGACTTCTCCGAACAGTTCTGGATAGCCGAACTGGTGAGGGAACAGCTGCTCGCGGTGGCTCGTGAGGAACTCCCGCATTCGATCGCAACCCGTGTGACCGAGTACGAGCCGCCACTTGTCCGGGTGGAGATTGCCGTCGAGCGCGAATCGCAGAAGGGGATCGTCATCGGCAAGGGCGGCAAGGTCCTCAAAGAGGTGGGTATCCGTGCCCGAAAGCAACTTCCCGAGGGGATGTATCTGGAACTGCATGTGACCGTTGCGAAGGACTGGCAGTCACATGCCCGTTCTCTCGACAGGTTCGGCTACTGACCGGCTGTCCGGTACCGTTCAACCCGTGGAACTCTCCGCCCTAGACCCCAGCCGAATCCCTGAACACATTGCCGTCGTCATGGACGGCAACGGTCGCTGGGCCCAACTTCGGGGGCTGCCTCGCACCGATGGCCATTCGGCGGGCGAGGAAGCGCTCATGGACACCATCTGGGGTGCGCTCGATGCCGGGGTCAAGTGGCTGACGGTCTACGCCTTTTCGACCGAGAACTGGCGTCGTCCGGTCGACGAGGTGAAGTTCCTCATGAACTTCAATGAGCGCATCCTGTTGAATCGTCGGGACGAGATGAACGAACGCAACGTTAAGTTGCAGTTCATCGGCCGTCGGGACTGGCGAGTGCCGCGGCGACTCATCCGTCGGATCGAGGAGACCGAGGCTCTCACCGGCGCAAACACGGCAATGACCGTAAGCATCGCGTTCAACTACGGCGGTCGAGCCGAGATCATCGATGCCGTACGTCAGATCGTCGCCTCAGGAGTAAAGGCCGAGCGGATCGATGAGAAGATGATCAGCCGACATCTCTATGACCCGAAGATGCCCGAACCGGAACTGATGGTGAGAACCTCGGGTGAGTTCCGAACCTCGAACTTCTTGATGTGGGAACTTGCCTACGCAGAGCTCGTTTTCACAGATGTTCTCTGGCCCGACTTCCGTCGCGAGAACCTCTATGACGCGATCAACGAGTATCAGCTTCGTGACCGTCGATTCGGTGGCCTCAACAGGTAGAACAAGCCGGCAGACGGGCACTGGCCAGCGCCAGCCATCGGACACCAGTAGTGGTGACCGGAGACTTGCTGTGCCACGATCGTGCCCGACTAGTGGGAGAATCGGTAGGTGAGCCTCTATCGAGACGCAGCTGTCGTCCTGCGGACCTACAAACTCGGTGAGGCAGACAGGATCACGGTGTTGCTCACACGCACCGCAGGCAAGGTGCGTGCGGTCGCCAAGGGAGTTCGCAAGACCCGTTCCAAGTTCGGTTCCCGCTTGGAACCCGGGTCCTACATCGATGCCCAGTTGCATGAGGGCAAGGGCGAACTGGACATAGTGACACAGGCTGAATCCGTCGAATTCTTCCCTCAGATCCGAACCGACCTGGCACGGCTCTCGCGGGCGTCTGCTCTGCTTGAAGCCGTCGACCAACTCACCTTGGACCGCGAACCGAATCGCCGCCTGTTCGAGATGCTCGTCGGGGGACTGCGAATCATTGACGAGCAGAATCCGCCGCTCGTCATTGGTGCGTTCTTCCTGAAGCTGCTGGCCGCCGAGGGCGTCGCGCCGGTTCTCGACGGATGTATCGAGTGTCAATCCGATGAAGGTCCCTTCGTGTGGGCGGTGGATGCCGGAGGGGTGCGATGCCGGGCGTGTGGCAGCGGACGGGCTGTCTCAGATGACGCGCTCAGCGTGTCCCGAGCCGTGCTCGGCGGCGGACTTCGGACGGCGCTCGAACTGCCTGACAGTCCAGTAGTCCATGAGGTGGAGGACTTTGCTGCACGGTCCCTCGAAGCGCACCTTGAGCGACGGCTCCGCTCGCTGCACCTGCTCACCGACAGCTGACTCGCCTACACCTGAGTTCGCCTACACCTGAACTCCTCGGCACCTGAACTCCTCGGCACCCGATCTCGCCGGGCTGTCCGGGGGTGGCGTCTTCCTCTTGACCGCGCGACGTCTGTTCCGGCTTCGATGCAACATCGTCAAAAATTACTGTGGTGCGGAACCCCGGGGGCTCCGCACCACAGATCGGACTTACAACAGGGTTGGTCGACTCAGGGGACGACCAGCTCGTTGTTGAGTGCCCGGTAGGTATAGGTGATCGCAACGAGTGCGACCGGGGCGCTGACCAACAGGCCGACACCACAGAGGCATGCGCCGATGACATAGACGATGTAGGTCACCAACAGAACCACGAACACCTGACCGAAGTTGTCCTTCACCCAGTTGATGCTCTGGCTGATCGCCTCGCCCGGGCCAACGCCCTTCTCCAGTGCGATGAGCGGGGCGAAGGATGTGAAGATCATCCACACGATGCCCGGAATGATGCAGAGGATGAGTCCGATGACGAGCCCCACGGCCACGACCACCTGGGTCAGGATGTAGGGAACGATGTTGTCGGTCTCGGTCAACTGGCTAACCGACGGGGCGGTGCCCTTGGTTACCCCGAGCCCGGCCCGCCATACTCCTGCCTGGACGATCGACGTTGCCAGATATGCGGCACCAGCGACGATCATTGAGATCGCGAAGCCGATCAGCCCACTTGGAGAGTTGGCGGTGATCATGTTCTGGATGATGCTGATGATGATCGCCGCGACGAACACGGCGACCATCAAGATGATGAAGCCGCCGATATTCTCCTGGAACTTCTTCCAGCCATAGCTGATCGCGGAGCCGACATCGACCTGGGGCTGCTCGCCACCACCGCCGTAAGGCTGGGCCGGGGGTGGGTTGTATCCACCGCCACCGAATCCGCCACCGCCTGGTGGGGGTGCGCCGAATCCTCCGCCACCGGGAGGTGGGGCACCGAATCCGCCGCCACCGGGGGGCGGTGCACCGAATCCTCCGCCTGGAGGGGTTCCTCCGAAGCCACCGGGAGGCGGCGCGCTTGGCGGGGGAGCAGCAGGTGGAACGTCACCAAAACCGGGCCCTCCGGGTGGGGGTGGTGGTGTGCCGCCGGGCGGCGGTGGGGGAGTATTGCCTCCGGGGGGAGGTGGAAAGTTCGGATCGCTCATAGCGGCCTCCGTAGCCCTTTCAGTTGGGTACTTAGCCCCGAACCCTATTGCCAAAGCGGAGTGTCTCCGCGGATATTTCACGCTGGAGCGTCCCGAGGTGTCCGATGTCGTCACCTTCACAGGTAGCGTGGTGGGCTATGTCCGGGTCATCTGATGCCGCAAATGGCACATCATCATCACCAGAACTCTTCGACAAGATCGTAAATCTGACCAAGCGTCGCGGTTTCGTCTACCCGTCCGCAGAGATCTACGGCGGGTTTCGTTCCACATACGACTACGGCCCGGTCGGTGTCCTGCTGTTGCGCAACGTAAAGGACGCCTGGTGGCGCTCGATGGTGCAACTTCGTGGCGACGTCTTCGGTCTGGACGCATCCATCCTGTCTCCGCCACAGATCTGGGAGGCGTCAGGGCATCTGGCCAACTTCACCGACCCACTCGTGGACTGCACGTCGTGCAAGACCCGACATCGTCTCGACAAGCTCGAGGACCCGGATCAGTGCCCCAACTGTAAGGAGCGGGGCACCTTCACTGAACCTCGTGCGTTCAACCTGATGTTCAAGACCCACGCCGGTCCGGTCGAGGACTCGGGCGCGGTGGCCTATCTGCGACCCGAGACCGCTCAGGGCATGTTCATCAACTTCAAGAACGTGATCGACACGACCCGGGCCAAGCCGCCCTTTGGTATCGCCCAGGTCGGCAAGTCGTTCCGAAACGAGATCACGCCCGGTAACTTCGTGTTCCGTACCCGGGAGTTCGAACAGATGGAGATGGAGTACTTCGTCCATCCATCTGAGGCGAACCAGTGGTACGAATACTGGTGTGCCGAGCGATTCCAGTGGTATCTGGACCATGGCATCCCCGCCGAGAAGCTCCGCCTTCGCCCTCACGACGAGGACGAACTGTCGCACTACTCATCTGGGACCTCCGATGTCGAGTTCATGTTCCCGTGGGGTTGGGACGAACTCGAAGGCATCGCGAATCGCGGTAACTACGACCTGACCCAGCATGCGAATCATTCCGGTGAGCGCCTCGAATGGTATGACCAGGCCGCGAATGAGCGTTGGACACCTCACGTCATCGAACCGGCCGCAGGAGCCACTCGCACGGCTATGGCCTTCCTGATGGCCGCCTATGACGAGGAAGAGGTCCGCGGGGAGAAGCGTGTCGTTCTGCGTCTCCATCACAGAATTGCGCCGTACAAGGTTGCGGTGCTGCCGCTGTCGAAGAAGCCCGAACTCTCCGAGCCCGCACAAGCGCTCGCCCAGCGTCTGCGTGGCCGGTTCATGACCGACTACGACGAGACCCAGGCGATCGGTCGTCGCTACCGGCGTCAGGACGAGATCGGCACCCCGTACTGCATCACCTTCGACTTCGAGAGCCTTGAGGACAACGCGGTGACCATCCGCGAGCGTGACTCCATGGATCAGGTTCGTGTGGCCATAGATGAGGTCGAGTCGTACCTGTCGGAGAAGATGAGCTGACATTCGTTGGCGCGCCGGGCATAGGTGCCCGCTCTCTTTGTCGGTGTGCACAACTAGCATTCGTGCGCTGTGGGCATAGTCGATGAGGACATAGTCAGAGTCAGGGAAACGACCGATATCGTCGCGCTAATCTCGCAGTATGTTGCGCTGCGAAAGGTTGGACAGCGTTGGAGCGGACTGTGCCCGTTCCACAACGAGAAGTCGCCCAGTTTCTCCGTCGACGCGACCTCGGGTCTCTATCACTGTTTCGGCTGCAAGGCGTCCGGCGATGCCATCACCTTCGTCCGCGAGATGGAACAGACTGATTTCGTTGGAGCGATCGAACTGCTCGCGGCTCGTGCGGGATACACGCTTAGATACACCGACCAGTACGAGGGCGAGTCTCGTAAGCGCGTCGCCCGGCTCCACGACGAACTCGAGCGGGCTGCGGAGTGGTATCACGAACGACTTCGGACCTCACCCGATGCTGCAGCGGCGCGCTCGTATCTGCGTGGTCGGGGGTTCAGCGTCGAGGAGGTCACTCACTTCCGAATCGGCTGGGCACCCGACGCATGGGACCAACTCGTTCGGGCGCTCAAGATCGGCGAGAAGGACGCTGTGGGTTCAGGCCTGGGATTCGTCAACCGAGCAGGACGCCTGCAGGACTTCTTTCGTGCACGCATCCTGTTTCCGATCATGGATGACAGATCCAGGGTCATCGGATTCGGCGGACGCAAACTCCCCGATGCCGAGGGGGCCAAGTACCAGAACTCCCGTGACAACGACGTCTATCACAAGTCCCGTGCGCTATATGGGCTCAACTGGGCCAAGGCCCAGGCGGTTCAGAACAACGAGATGGTGGTCTGTGAGGGCTACACAGACGTCATCGGGTTCAACAGGGCCGGAATCGAGCGGGCTGTTGCGACCTGTGGAACAGCACTCACCGAGGATCACGTCAAACTGATCCGTCGTTTCGCTGACCGGCTCGTACTCGCCTACGACGCTGACGAGGCAGGACAGAGCGCGGCCGATCGTGTCTATGGGTGGGAGAAGACCCACGACATCGAGGTGGCGGTAGTCGAACTTCCGGACGGAACCGACCCCGATGAACTGGCATCGACTGACCCGGACGCGCTCAGAGAGGCGGTCGCTCACGCTCGGCCGTTCCTTCAGTTCCGGGTCGACCGTGTGCTTTCGAAGGCGAACCTGATAACCGCCGAGGGGCGCTCCAAAGCCGCTGAGCAGGCGCTGGTGGTGGTCGCCGAGCACCCCGACGCGTTCGTGCGCGACCAGTATGTGATGCAGGTGGCCGATGTCTGTCGGGTCGACATCGACCTTGTCCGCCAGAAGCTCAGAGAGATGGCCGACCCCAGGCGTAGGGCAGCAGCGGCCAGATCCTCAACCAGAGCAGGGTCGGGAGGCTCCGATTCGTCCCGGTCGGCTCGGGGGTCGCGCTCGGCGGGCGCCGCGGGTTCCTATGACGATGGTGATCCCGGTCCGACCGAACCCGGTCTCGTTGATGATCCCGACGGTGGGGGGCACAGCTTTGGACGGGGCGGCCGAGCGGTATCTGGGCAGCGAAACGAGCCATTCGCAGGAGCGCATGGCCCCGGCGGCGCGCGGAACCCTGGCCCTAGCGGCGGCACAAGAGGGGTCCGCGCTCGCGGCGCCGACACACGAAACGCGGTGGAACTCGAAGCGCTCAATCTGCTGATCGCTCGACCAGAGGAGATCAGCCCGTTCCTGTCCTCTGACCTCTTCACCGACCCCTTGATTCGAGAGGCCTACGACCTGGTGTCTGCTTCTCCGGACCTGGCAACGGCTCGCGATCAGGCCTCGTCCGAGATCGCCTCACTTCTGGCGCGACTGGCTGTTGAGCCGACCGAAGCTGCCTGGCTCGATGTGGTTGTACGTCTTGCAACAGAGCTCGGCCGAGTGGTTATGGCTGATCTTGAGGCGCAGGCCCGAAGTTCAAGCGACCCGCTTTCGTTTGTCGAGTCAATGACATGGCTCAAACTCAACCTCGATGCACTGCGGGCTTCCAAAGTCGAGGTGGAAAAACTGGAGGACTTGCTAGATTGGCTGGGAGATCGACGGCGCGAATCAGACCGGGGGTGACAAGTCGGTGACAATCTGGGAGACAGTTCCTGACGACGAGATTGCACAGCTACAGGCTGTAGCTGACGAGCGCTCAGGCGTGCTCCCCCTCGACGATGCACTCAGCTATCTGCGCCTCGAGATGACCGATCAGGTCATCGAAGCGACCCGGATTTTCTGGAAGGAACGTGGCGTCGAGCTTCAGATCGAGGTCGTCGACGAACTCGACACCACCGGCGAGTTGGAGGCGGTGAATCTGGCTGCCGACTCCGATGCCCAGACCGACTCGAACTCCGAACCCGATGATGGCGAGCCCGCCGTCATCGACGTCGACCACGGCGACATCGATGACGTCAACGCACTGTCATCGCGATCCGGTGCCCCCGCACGTCGCGCTCGGCGTGCCCAGGTTCCAAGCGCGACCAATAACGCCCATGCCGCAGCGCGCGCGGCAGCGGGAAGCGCGGATCCGGTGCGGATGTACCTGCGGGAGATTGGCCAGGTTCCGCTTCTGACCTCTGCCGAGGAGGTCAGCCTGGCCAAGCGGATAGAAGCTGGTATCCATGCCGAGGAACGACTCGCCGAGTTGAGCGCCCTAGGGGAACTGGAGGGCCTCACCCCCGCAGAACGAGCGACCATACGGCGCCGGGTACGAGAGGGTGAGCGTGCCAAGGCCGACCTCACTCGGGCGAACCTGCGGCTCGTCGTGTCAATCGCCAAGCGATATCTGGGGCGAGGGATGCACATTCTGGATCTCATCCAGGAGGGCAACCTGGGCCTGATGCGGGCCGTCGAGAAGTTCGACTACACCAAGGGCTTCAAGTTCTCGACCTATGCAACCTGGTGGATCCGCCAGTCGATCACCCGGGCGATCGCAGACCAGGCGCGAACCATCAGAATCCCGGTTCACATGGTCGAGACGATCAATAAGTTGCACCGTCACCAACGGGCTCTGGTCCAGGAACTCGAGCGCGAACCGACGGTCGAGGAGATCGCCGCCAAAACCGATCTAACGCCTCAGCGGGTAAGAGAGATCCTGCGAATCTCCCAGGATCCGCTTTCGCTTGACTCGCCGGTCGGGGATGAGGACGACAGCTATCTGTCGGACTTCATTGAGGACAAGAAGGCGATCATGCCCGCAGATGTGGCGACGGCGAATTCGCTCTCAGAGCAGATCATGTGCGCTCTCGATGAACTGTCTGACCGTGAGAAGGAAGTTGTCCGGATGCGATTCGGCCTTGACGGGACAAGACCCCGGACACTCGAAGAGGTGGGGCTCGAGTTCGGCGTGACCCGGGAGCGGATACGCCAGATCGAGTCCAAGACCCTCGCGAAGTTGCGCCACCCCCAACGTCGACAATTGCTGGAGGATTACCTGAGGACCGACTGAGCCGTGCTGTTTGCGGCAGTTGGCATCACCTTGGGAACCACGTTGTAAGGGACCATGTGATCACTGCTATCGTTGCCGTGCTCCGATGACGATTCGGAGTCGCTACGTTCCGGGGTAGCTCAGTTGGCAGAGCAGCTGACTGTTAATCAGCGGGTCGTGAGTTCGAGCCTCACCCCCGGAGCCCAAAGAAGCCCCTGCCTCCAGCAGGGGCTTCTCTCGTTCTCGGTCTGCCATTCTCGCTCTCACGGAGTTTGACCACCGCCGTTGTCGGCCTGTCGCCGTTGTCTGCCTGCCGCCGTTGTCTGCCTGCCGCCGTTCTCGTCCTGCCGAGTTGGGCTCCACAGTTGGCATCGTCGGCCGTGGGTGCGCTCCAACTCGTCACCTATTCCCGCCACAGGAGAGACATCTTCCACAAAATCTGGGTGAATGTGCCCATTTCTCAGCGAAACATCCAAAAGTGATGCCCGGTTGTCACTCCGGACTTCTACGATGGGTAATGGTGTTTAGATAGAGCCGGTGGATTCCACCGTCGGCTCCTGAAAGTTCCATATAGGAAGGCTGTGACAATGGTCGACCAGACCTACTCAATCTCAACCGATGAGGCCCGCTTCGATTCAGCGCGTCTGATGCTCACCGGATGGGCTGCAGAAGTGCCAGAGGGTCTGATCCGCAAGTCGCTGGTCGTCGATCGTCTCCTTGATCTGCGTGCCGAACTCTCCGACGAGCCCCTGCTGATCATCGAGATCGACCAGTTCCTGGCATCGGTGCCGGGTCAGACCGTTGTGGAGCCGGCTTGGTGGCTCGCAACCGTCGCGTCCCTCACCGAGGACCTCAACAAGCGCGTCGATTCGCTCCGCAACCCGGAATTGGCGACAGACTGAGGGTCGCTCGGCTCAGGTTCCCCAGCCTGTGGAACCATTCGTCTGACCACGGAACAACACCATCGATATTGGGACGGAGCCCTTCGGGGCTCCGTTTCTGTTCTCGGCTGGCGTGGCTGTGGGGGACCGGGCAACTACCGGTGCTGAGTCGTGTGAGGCATCGGATTCGTCGGAGTAATCGGAGTGGTTCCGCGGCGACTACGATTCGACGTCCCGGGTTGGTAGCTCAGTTGGTTAGAGCAGACGACTCATAATCGTCCGGTCGCGGGTTCGAGCCCCGCCCAACCCACAAAATGTGAAGCACTGCTTAATGAGCATCGGTGCAAACCTGCGGCTGAGGTCAACTGAGACCGCGAGAATCCTGTTTGAGTGCAGTGTCCACGGTCAGAGCAGACGCAACAACCAGCGAGAGCAGGGGCTGGGGGATTTGTTGGTGAATCTGCACGACGTAGTTGTCAGCGGTTGTGAACATTGTCTTGGCAAGACCCTCCCACGTCTTGGTGATGCGAGCGATCTCTACATCGTTGACGTCGCGGATGTTGAAGTTCCAAGCTCGCCAGTTCTCGGCATTGATCGAGCCAAGCTTCGTCCCGTGGGATTCGAGTGTGAAGTGGATCTTGCCCATGGCGTTGTCCTGGATGACCTTGCCGATCTCGGCCCCATCGGGGCCTTCCACGATGATTGTTGACTTGATGAACTTCGCGGGGCGGGTCAGACGCAACTGAACCTGTCCGTTGGCATCGGTGATCTCTAACTTGTGGGTCATGTACTGGTCGAGACTTGTCAGCACACGAATGACCTTCTTGGCCGCTGACTGGCCGACCTGATTGACGAAGGCGAGCTGGCGGCCGTGCTGGTCGAACACGCTGTACTGGTTGTTGACCTCAATGAGCTTGGCTTTCTGGGTGACCACTAGCACTGGCTCAGTCCAGATAGTCCCGCTGCCGACACTCGTCTCGGCTGAGGCGGGGATCCCGGCGCCGGTTCTTCCATCGCCCTGAACCATCGCTTGGACGTCCTGGGGGCTTGGGTGCGACCCAACAGTCGTGACGCGATCCACGGTGTCCCCAAAGGCGGGTTGTAGCGGATCGACAAACTGTTGCCCGTTGGTCGAGACATGCTCGGTCCATGAGCTGCCATCCCAATAGCGGTACTGATGGCGTCCTGATGGATCCGCGTACCAATTGGCGGGCGTCGGCTGATCAGTCATCGTGTCCTTTTGAGGTAATCAACCCTGCCGGGGGCAGGATCAGTTGTGGGGTAGCTTCAGGCGAGCGGGTCATCGAGCCAGATCGGCGCCGAGTCCAACAGGAAGTTGCTGACATCGAGGCAACGGTCGAGGATCGCGCACAGGTTCTCCTCGCCCTTGTATATCTGCGAGATGCTGATCATGACCCGGGCGACGACCATGAGAGAGCGCTCCGAGGGGTCTGTGGCTGAGGGGAACGAGTCGACGGCGGACACCTCGAGGGGGAGGTCGGGTCCGCCGATTCCGGCGATATCGGTGGCGAGCAGCAATAGGTCCGGGCAGCGGGGGAGCGGCGGGAGTGACCAGTTGAACGTGAGCGGAAGAAAGTGTGCCTCTTCGGGTTCGTCACCCTCGGGGAGGGTCATGACCTGATCCTCGAACGCGAAGATCGTGCGGGGGTCGATCTCGAGCGCCAGGTGGAATTCGAGTGGACCTCCGCAGGCCTCCTCGGGGTGCAGGTCGACCTCCCATGCCTGACGCATCGAATAGGTCTCCACGAAATGCCGCTCGTCATGAATGTGGAATCCATGATCAGCAGCGTGGTTCTTCAGTTCCGAGACGAACCCGGCCACATCAAGCAGTGCCACACCTACAGAGTGCCAGTTTCGGCGCAGTCGGGCTAGCTGGCTAACTGGGGCACTGCCTCCTCTCGCAGGCGCGGTCGAATTAAGTGGTCGTCGGCGGGTACGGCGCCGCTATACCCTCTCAGCGTGGAAGACGACACACTCGTTGGCCTTATGGCCGAAGCGGCCAGAGCCATCCAGTCGGCTCTACGTGTTGATCTTGCCAAGACCGAGGCTGACCCTCGTGAGCCGGGCGTAAGGCCGGGGCAGTTCCGGATAGATCTGGTTACCGAGTCCGCAGCGATGCCGGTGTTCGAGCGCCATGGACTGAGTGTGCTCTCCGAGGAGATCGGGCTCGTCGACCGTGGCGGTGAGCTGATCGTTGTGATGGACCCAGTTGATGGGTCAACTAACGCGAGTCGGGGCATTCCCTGGTATGCGACGAGCCTGGCTGTGGTCGATGACCGGGGGCTACGTGCCTCGTTTGTGATGAACCTTGCGACTGATCGGTGCTACACGGCCACCCGAGGCAACGGGGCGTTCTGTGACGGTGTTCCCGTTCACCCGTCCGCGATGACCGAGGTGGGGGAGTCGATGCTGGTGCTGAACGGCTTCGACCCGGAGTTCACCAGATGGCTCCAATACCGGTCCCTTGGGGCGACTGCGCTTGACCTGTGCTCGGTGGCCGACGGCACGGTGGACGCGTCGATAGATTTCAGCGGTGCGCTCGGACCGTGGGACTACCTGGGTGCGATGCTCATACAACAGGAGGCCGGGGCTGTCATGGTCGACCGTGAGGGTAGAGACCTGCTCGAGATCGGCCACGACGTGCGACGAAAGCCGATCTCAGCGGCCAACTCCGACCTGCTCGGCGCAATCATCGACGCCCTCGGCTAGGCGGACCTTGCGAAGGACGGCGCGGTTCTGGTCGCTCACGGACTTGAAGGCTGCCGGGTGGTTGGTGGCGGGGTCGCTTGATGGTGGCCGAGTCGCTTGGGGCGCTCGTCGCCTGTGCCCTATCCTGTGACGCTCCGGTAACCGGATGAGGGCGCGTAGCTCAGTTGGCTAGAGCGCTTCCCTTACAAGGAAGATGTCGGGGGTTCGAGTCCCTCCGCGCCCACTACAGGTCAGCTTTAGCTGCAGCCGCATAGTCCTTCAGAGGCTTGACTGGAGCGACGGCGTCAGTCTTGGGGATGGCTCACACGGAACCTTTGGGGACCACCCATTCGTGGGGGGCGCCGCCGATCGCAGCGAGTAGCTCGAAGTCTGAGTCGTAGTGGATGACGATGAGGTTCGACCGTAGAGCTGCGGCCGAGATGATCAGATCTGGAATTGGTAGGCGGTGGTGTCCTCGTCGAGCCAGTTCATGTTGAAGATCAACAGCTCTGTTCAACACATCTGGCGTGATGGGCGCTGTGTCAAGACTCGCTCGTTCTTCGAGGATGGCCTCGTAGTCGGCCAAGTTCCTGCTGCTGTAGAGGATTTCGAGATCGACGATCGCACAAGTCGCGATCTCGCCCTCCTCTATCAGGGGACCCAATCGTGCCCTGACAGCCTTTACTGGGAGTCGCGCCAGAGCGCTCTTGTCGGCGAGGTAGCGAGCCCTCAGCGCCACGCGCCTGCCATGACCTCAGGATCATCGAGGTCGAGCGCTCGCATGGTGCTCAAGCGTTCGACGTGGCGGCGGCGCCGATCGGCTAGCAACACCTGCTCAAGTGACTGGTTGACTGCCTCCTTCATCGTCGATGCTCCAAGGATCTCGGTGGCCTTCTGGAGAAGGTCGTCATCGATGTCCACCAGTCGCTTCGTCATGATCCGAGTATATCTCCAGATGGCAGACAGCGATATATGATGTTTGTCGTCACTCCGCGGCTGATCGGCTCAGGGAGCGGGGTTCTTGATCCGAGGCATGAGTCCAGTTCCTCCGTAGACGGGGAGCTCGGGAGCCGACTCGAATGGTTCGGTGCGCGGCTGCAGTGCTGTCCTTACGGCGTCCTTTATCAGCTGGCTCACTGTGCGACCAGAGCGTGCAGCATTGACCTTTGCCCGGCGGTACAGGTCTGGGTCGATCCGGATAGTTGTCCGCATACTTAGCATAGGACATCGATACCTGATGCTTTGTCATCAGATGGGGTCGAGTCTCGCTCTGATCGCGGTTGCCAATGGGCCCACGAGGTCCTCACCCTCGGTAGCTCGAAGGTCGGATTTGTTCACTCAGAGTGTGGCTACAAGTACGCATTGTTGCGGAATTCCCAGCGTTAGTGGTCCGTTAGTTGCGATGTTTATGGTGAGCTTCTTGATGCGCGGAGGTGGAGCGATGGACGACGCGGTTCTTGGGACAGCTGGCGGCACGACCAGTGCAGACTCGGGAGGATTCGGCGATGCTGACGACTTGTGGGTCGACAGCTTGCGCACTCGGAGGGTCCGACGGCGTCTGTCCGGTCGGCAGATGGCCTACGCGTTGGTGGCGGTCCTGCTCGTGGCAGGTCTCCTACCGTTTGCACCGGGAGTTCCACAGGCCGGCGCGGCCGACCCCATGGTGGAACAGCTGCCAAAGGGATTCATACCCATTCGAATAAACAACAATGGACAGATTCTCGGCTACGAGACCGCGGGCGGAGCCACAACCCTGTCGATTTATGACAAGGGTGAGTTCAAGCCGGTCGGGGGTAGCGGATCCGTTCAGGATTTCACCGATGACGGCAAGGTGCTGATGGTCAGCAATGGCGTTGTGGAGATTCGTTCCACAACCGATGTCCAAACGCTGCCCAAGCCCGTACGAAATGGAAAGGAGCAGTCCGTCTGGCAGGCATTCGGCCCCACCAACAGTGGTCGCGTGCTCGGTCTACTCGGATGGGACCAGGACACCGAGACCAACACGGCGTTGTATCAGGGGGCAACTCCACCGAGCGTCATCACACAGCTGTCCACAGCAATGATCATGAATCACAAGGGGCAGATCTTTGGGCTCCTACCGGACGGCAAGACCCCCGTAATTCTGACGAATGACACGGTCAGTCAGGTGACCGGACTGAGTGGGAAGTATTACTACCCCCGGAAGTTCACCGACGATGGTTATCTTCTCTACGGGAGCGAGAAGGGGACCAGCCTCTGGCACGATGGGAAGAACTCTCCGATCGACCCCAACCACAGCGCCATAGCGGTCAACAACTCGGGCGTGTTGCTGATCGAGACAATGATCGACAAACAGTACGGAGCAGCACTTCGATTCCCCAACAACAAGGTTGAGACCATCGATTCTCTGGTTGGCGCCAACTCGGCAGGTCTTTCGAAGTTCGGTAACTCCAAGGACATCAACGACCGCTGCGATGTGATTGGCTGGGCGCAGTCCGCCGAGAATCAATGGGTTCCATACGTCGCCCACCTCAACAAATGTGAGGCCAACGACTTTGGGGGGAGCTTCTTCCGGACCGACCTGGGGCCACCCACGATCAAGAAGGACGAAGACGCCGAGGTCAGACTTCTGATCAAGAACACCTCGGGTCAACCGATGACCAACGTCAAGCTCCTGGGGGTCACAGCCGAGGAGACCGCTTTCGGTGGGGAAGTATCAGTTGAACAAAAGGGTGACGGGCCGCCTGCCACGCTGGCGGCAGAAGGCCCGGGCTCGCAGGCCTTCGTCGACTTCACCATCAAGGGGGTCAGCGCCGGCAAGGTGATGCTGACCGCCAAACTCTCGGGAACGAAACCAGACGGGGCGGCAACTGGAACCGTCGAGTCGTTGTTCTCCATCAAGGAGGACGACCTGATCGTCAACCTCACTCTTGACCCTCCCGAGTACGAGGTGCCAGAGGATGGCGAGTTCGAACCGGTCGACATCACCGCCACGGTGAGTTTCACAAACGCCACTGACAAGGAGATGACCAACCTGAGGTTGTTGGACCTCGATGTGTCCAGAGTCTTTTCGGGACAGGAGCTCTATGTCACCTATAAGTCAGGGATAAATCCTGACCCGATCGACCCAGAGGTGATCGTGCCGTCGCTCGCTCCGGGTGCGACCTCACCAGAGTTCAAGGCCATCTTCACCGCTACCGATGATGGCGAGGTCGAGTTCAGCGCCATGGCGCGAGCGAAGCTGGGCGAAGCGGCCGAGGCCGTCGATGTGACCAAGGTCCGCTGGAAGGCGAAGGTGAAGAAGTTCGTCGAGATCAAGACGACGGTGACCAACCCGCCTGACGACGAGCTGCTGGATGCCGGAATGCCGGTATCCATCGACGGAACCATCGAGAACCTGACCAACAACTACGAAATCACCCTGGGTCCACTGTGGCCGATGCTGGAGGGAAACACCGGGACAATGACTCTGGCGCTGGACGGTCCGGCGCCCAATCCGACCTTCCCCGTGCCAGTCGATCCGATCGTGTTGAAGCCGGGTGAGAAGCGAACGTTCCAGGTCCGTTTCACCACCAACTACAGCGACCCCCGAACCACGGGTGACAACGCCTCCGGCGGAACTCGTGCCTACGCTCGGTTCGAACCTTGGGGTCAGGCGATCGAGGTGCGGTCACCCGGTGACGAGACACCCCCGGACGTTGTCGATATCCGCACATATGACGAGGCGAAACCCGGCGTTGGATCCTCACCCGGAGAGGCGCCCGATGCTCAGGTGAAGGCAAGTCCCGAAGACCTGTTCAAAAGGATTTCGCTGGACGACTCGATAGAGCTTCCATCACGCGCGTCGACCGCTGTTGCGGCCGGAATCCTCTTGGGTGGCGCAGAGGGTCTGGTCAACGCTGCGATAGCAGTGATCTACTCGATACCTGATCTGCTCAAGATGCCCTACTCGATTCTGGTTGCAGCGTATGACTACCAGACGAAGGTGTGGGAGAGCTTCACCCCAGAGGAGAAGGATCAGTTCCTTACCGAGACATCGTTCATGGTCGTGTCGGTGCTGATGCGAAACGTCGAGTTCGGAATGCGCGACTCCAAGGAGCTCTACGACGCTGTCTACAAACAAGCTGGCGACTACCTGACCAGGACCCAGAACGACTGGCAGACAGGCGATTACCTCAAGACCACCAAGGAGTACTCGTCGTTCCTCTCAGAACAGATCGGATCTGTGGTCGGTCCGGTGGTCCTGTCGAAGATGGCCAAGTCCGCAAAGGCCGTCGCTGCCCTGGAGAAATGGCAGACGGCACTCAACGCGAAGATGGCCGCCACCTTCGCACAGGCGAAGAATGTCCGATACGTGGACAACGTCCTGCCGATCCTGCAGTCGCTTGAGAACGGTGCGGAGCCGACTCTGACCGCAATAGCGAAACTCTGGGGCGTGACGCCTGATGAGGTCGCTGAGTACCAGCGGATCTGCAAGGTGATTGGATGCTTGGCGAACGTTCGATCCAGGCACGTTTCCTCGATCGAGTGGATCAAGAAGTGGGGTGCGCTCCTCAAGCCCGAGAACCTCAAGATCAAGACCGTCAGCGAACTCGACGTGATGCTGGGTTACGACGTCAATGACCTTGGGTCCCTGGTGTTCCGTAAGCCCGAGATCCTCAAGAACCCGCTGGTTGGAAAAACAGAGGCCGAGATCAAGGCGGAGATTGCTGCGAGGGCGGCCGAGTTTGCGACATCCAAGGGTTTCCAGGCCGGTACCACCCAACATGCCGAGGCGACGCAGCGGCTTGTCGACAAGGTGTCGGAGTGGAAGAAGTACGAGAAGTCCTACAAGCAGTGGAACAAACGGGGATGGATTGACACGAGCTTCAACTACGAGGACAACGCGGTGCCCAGGTACAAGTTCGACGCCAACGGTGAGGTGATCGGCAAGCTCACAAGCGGGGAGACGGGCAACTACAAGGGCTTCAGACTGGTGGAGAAGAACCCGGGTTCAGGTCAGGAGGAGTACATCGTCCAGATGCTCGACGGTAAGTCCGGGAAATGGCGTCGGGTCACTGGTGACATCGACCCGGTCGATTTCACCTACACCGATGGCTCTCCATTGACGCCCGAGGACCATGCGCGGCTGATGAAGATGCTCCAGAACAGCCCAATAGGTGCTGAACACGGTTACACCTCCACCTTCCTCGGGTTCAAGGATCCCAAGACCGGGAACGTGATCGTCAAGCCGGGTCCGGAGTTGGTCAAGAAGCAGTTCAAGCCCAATGAGCCGGCGCTGCAGATCGGTCCCGACGGTCCTCCGCGGGCGACCCGTCTCGATGTCGAGAACAGCCGTTGGAACGATCCCTACGACTACAACATGCGCTGGGTGAATGGGTTCGTTGACGCTGGCACCAAGCGGGCTCGCGGTATTCCACAAGCGCTCGAAGCGAATTTCGAGGTCCAATCGCTGGATGCTCCGGCACAGATCGCGCTGCCGGTTCGTTCTAAGCCATTCGAGCCGACGGTTGGGCGTTTCGTCATAAAGCACGGCAATAAGGGTGACAGCGCCGCGTTGATCATGGGTGAGAACGGCCTGCTCCAGAACGTGATGCCTGATGGCACGACGAAGGACTCGCCGCTGCACACCCAGGCCTTCAGCGAGGGTAAGAAGGAGTCGATCACCGTGGCACCGCAGTCGGTCCTCCAGGACGACTCGACCGTGCAGCCCGACGAGAACAACGGAGCTGGCGGTAATCCCAACACCCCACCAAAGGCGGTGCGAGCAAACAGCACCGCAGGCATTGCCGGACTGCGAGCGCTTCGGGCGGCAAGGGCGGCCACAGCCTCGCTGTCTGCTGGGTCGAGCACGATCCGGGTGTCGACAGGTGACGGCCTTGCGGCCGGAGTAACTGGCTTCGAGGTCGGTCAGAAGATCGCCATCGGAACCGGAACCGACAACGTCGAACTCCACAAGATCGCAGGCATTGTTGATGGGCTCATAACCCTCGACTCGCCGCTCAAGTCGGCCCACAAGCCTGGCGAGGTTGTGACGATGGTCGTCTCGGCGGCTGGTGTTGCAATCAACCCCGACAAGGGCGTTGACCCGCCAGAAGTCGTTACGCCTCAGAACCCAGATGCGGGGACGCCGGGAACCACGGTTCCAGGCGGATCGCAAACGGTCGTTGGTGGGACCACTGACACCAGGACTTCGGCTGCTGGTACTCAGGTCAAGGCGGCGTCGAGCAGTAACGGTGGGGTCCTTGCCTTCACTGGCTTCAATGCGGCTCTGTTGTTGTTGATCGGACTGGCCCTCGTTGCCGTCGGGATGGCGGCCCAGAATCTCTCATCGGTGGGAAGGGCATCGCTGCTGGGGCGACGCAGAATCCGATGAGAATCTCAGGTGTTACCCATGGCGCCAGCGCCATGGGTAACACCTGAGATCCATTTCTGGCGGGCAGGATAGGGCGAATGGAACGACTCAAACGACTCTCTCCCAGCGCCGCGGTGCTTATTGTCGGACTCGTTCCACTGGTGGTTCTCCCCGGGGCGTTCGCTCGATTCCATGCAGGCAAATGGCTTGCCGTACTGGTCCTCGTGCCGCTTGGTGTGGCCCTTTGCGCTGCGACGGGCGAACTGCGATGGCCGCACCGCAACTGGTTCATCGGCTGGCTCTCCATCCTTGCGCTGGCAACCGTCTTGGGAGTCGCGCCGTGGATGAGCGTTGCCGGCTCACCCAACCGCAACGCCGGATTGATTGCAGCGTTGGTGGGAACCGGAGCGTTCATCATCGGGGCAAGCGTCGGGCGCAACCCGGTGGCACAGAGGCTGGTGTTGCGTTTTGCGTTCCTTGTCGGTGCCGTGGTCGCGCTCGTCGGGATTCTCGAATTCGCCGGAGTGGACCTACTCGGCTTCGGTGACCTCGGAGAAACGAGCCGTGCTCGCTCCACATGGGGCAGCGCAACCTTTGCCGCCGCTCACATGGTCATCGTCCTGCCCATTGCAGTGGCACACATCAGAAGCCGCTCTGGGGTATGGCGAAATACGGCCATGGTGTCGACCGTGGTGATCGCTGCGGGTCTTCTACTTACTGGGACGCGTGGCGCGTGGCTCGGCGTTGCGGTCGCGTCGATTCCGCTGTCCATCGCTTGGCGGGCTACAGGTGCATCAGGCCAGGTGGGGGTGGAGGCGCAGGCTCCGGGGACAGAGACTGAAGTCAAGGCGTCTAAAAGGGCGCCGTTGCCGCGGCCGGTAATCGTCGGAGCCGTCGTGTTGGTCGTGATCATCGGGGGCGCCATCGCTGTTCCTGCGCTTGGCAGATCCAGCGGGGTGGGACGGCTCGACCTGTGGTCCACAGCCGTACCGGTTGCGCTCGATCGACCAGTTCTCGGTAGCGGACCCGACACACAGCGAGTTGTACTCCCATCGGGCATCGATACGGAGTTCGAGGCGAAACACGGGAGCAATGAGCTTCATGACCGCGCCCACAACATCGTTTTGGACACGGTGGTCACGTCCGGATTGATTGGCTTATTGGCCTTCGGATCGCTGATCGTGGTGCTCGGTGTGAGCATCTACCGGGGAGCCAAGGGGCAACTGGTGCCAGTTGCGGTAGCCGCGGGCCTGCTCGGTTACCTAGTCAGTTTGGTCTTCGCCTTCGGTGACCCGGTCGTCGATCCGATCGCATGGCTGCTTTCAGGACTGGTTCTCGGTGCCGTCGCAACGACTGGCTCAACTGAACCGCAACGAGCAGAGGCCACAACGATCGGACCAAAGCGGCCGCCGTTCCGCATCGCGGTTGCCGCGACGCTGATGCTGGTCGGCATTGGTGGTGCCATGTGGGGTGGGGGCGAGGTGGTGGCTGAGTACAGGTTGGCCACTGCGATGGATGCTCGGGATGCTGGCTCGCTCGACGATGCTCTCGAGACCTTGTCTGATGCCGCGTCTGTGGCTCCGGCGCGTTTCGACCTCGACCAGATCGCGTCGCGTGTGGTGACCCGCGCCGCGACGGTCGGTCAGCTTCCGGGCGATGGTCAGGCGGCGATTGCCGACGCGGCATCTCGCTTAGATAGGGCGCAACGGGTGGCTGGAGATGACCCTGACGTGTTGATGGACCGGGCCGAGTTCATGACCGCGACTGAGGATCCGCGAGGTGCGCTCGAGGTGTACGAGAGGGTCCTGAAGCTGTACCCGAATTCCTTCAGGGCTCACCTCGGCCAGGGCGTGGCGGCAGCCGGGTTGAACCAGTTCGATCTGGCGGAGCGTGCCTGGAAGCGAGCAGCGGAGCTTGGGCCGCGGGACGCACGATCCAGGGTGAACCTTGGCCTGCTCTATGAACAGACTGGGCGACCCGACGATGCGGCCGCGGCGTTCAAGGCAGCGCTCAAGGTTGATCCTCAGAGCTCTTCAGCCAGCCGTGGCCTCGCCAGGGTCACGCCCCCAGCGGGCAACTGACCACGGCCGAACTGGCAGTCGAAAAGCGGTCCATGGCCCGACGAATGACTGCCAGTTCGTGGGGTTGGAGTCCGACACGACGAATGACTGACCACGGCCGAACTGGCAGTCGAAAAGCGGTTTATGGCACGACGTTTGACTGCCAGTTCGTGGGGTTGGAGGCCGGACATCCGGACATCCGGTCAGTATGGTGATTGGATTGGAGCATGGCGATGACCGAAATGCAGAGGCGTTTCCAAACTGTGGTTGCCAATCTCGTCTCGGGTGAGGTCGTCTCCTACGGCGAGGTCGCCAGCCGTGCGGGCCATCACCGAGCCGCTCGGGCTGTGGGGGCGTTCCTGGCACAGTATGGTCAAGACCTTCCATGGTGGCGGGTGGTCCGTGGTGACGGTCGTCTTGCTGCTCACAAGCGAACAGAACAGGCGAGACGTCTCCGTTCCGAGGGAGTGGAAGTTCGTAATGGTCGGGTGATCGACTCGATGCCACCCCGACCACGGTGAACGGCTTG
>CAUJEC010000152.1 GCA_963169245.1 Actinomycetota bacterium | reverse complement strand
ACTATGGGCTGATGAGTTTGCGGTAGATCTCCAGGTAGAGGCCACAGAGACGATCAAGGTCGAACTCCTCGGCTCTGGCGATGCCTAGCTCGATCATCGATTCACGTCGCTCACCATCAGCGAGAACCCGGCTGATCCCTTCCGCCAGCTCCTTGGCGTCACCGGGCTCGACGAGTTCAGCGGCCTGGCCATCGGGGATCGTCGCAACCTTCGCATAACCCGGAATCGCGGATGCCACCACAGGGGTGCGAGCGGCCATCGCCTCCAACAGGATGATCCCAAAGGACTCCCCACCGAGCGAAGGTGCACAGAATACCGAGGCCCCCTTCATCCGACGGTCTCGCTCATCATCCTCGATGCGCCCCAGCCACTCGATCCGGGGATCCACATATGCCCCTTGGAGTTGCTCGGTCTGTGGCCCCTGACCGGCAACCCAGATGGTGACGTCCTCAGGCAGGTATTCAAGGGCAGCAAGTAGAACTTCGAGCCCCTTGCGCTCCTCGTGACGACCTATGAACAAAACTGTCGGACCATCAGTCGGCCACGGCTCGGCGTCGCGAAATCTGGGGGTCTCGATACCGTTAAAGAGAACACCTATCTCGCCGTCAATCAGACCCCGGATCAATTCGAGCGCATCGTCAGAGACACAGATTCGAGCGTCGAGACGTTTCGCCCCCCAACTCGCGAGGGCGGACAGCCTCTTGTAGTAGGGCTGATAACCCGCAGCGTGGAACGTGCCGACCAGCGGCGCCGGTTTGAGCATCGCTGTGGTGATCGTCGGACCTGGAGCGAAAGGCTCATGTAGGTGAACCACATCGAACTCCTCATCCCAGAGTGCCCGTATGGTACGGAGTTGGGCGGCGGGGTCCGGCGCTACCGGAGCAATCGATCCGTTTGATGCGGTTGGGATGCTCTTGCCCACCGGTGTGACGAAGAGTTCGGGTGGCGGCCCGTCACAGGGTGCCAGAACCCGCACCTCGTGCCCGAGTCGACGTAGGGTCCGCCCCATAGCAAGCACCTGACCTTGCACACCTCCGGGGAAGGTGAGGCTGTAGGGACAGACGAGACCGATACGCACGGGGGCAGACTAGGCGTTCAGGCCCGGCTCTTGGGAGCCGGATCCTTTCGATCAGATGGCCAGTTTGGTTGGAGCACGTGCCACTGGGTGGGGGCCCGACGTATCAGGTCCTCTAGCGCATAGGCCAGATTCTGGGTCACTCTTGCCACGTCGTTCCGCAGCCGCCCCTCGCGCTCCGCCGCAATCGGTTCGAGGATCACACCGTGATAACCGCGCCGCTTCTGATACACAGCGAGGGGTACCAGCGGGGCGCCCGTCCGCAGAGCTAGTAGCGCAGGACCCGCTGGGAGAGTGGTCCGCTCGCCGAAGAATTCGACCTCCACACCGTCGCCGGTCACATCCCGGTCACACAGGAGAGTCAGCATGGCTCCCGAGACAAGTGCGTTGATGAGATGCTTGGTTGCTTCGCCATCAACCGGGACAACCTCGATTCCGAGTTCCTTTGTTCGATAATTGACGAACCACTCGTAGAGTTCGGGTGGCTCCAGCTTCTCAACTGCTGCAACAACTCGGAATCCCTGAACCTGCGCCAACCAACGCGCCCCCGCCTCCCAACTCCCCAAGTGTGGAATTGCAGCAATGACCCCCTGCCCTCGGCGAAGGGGCTCGCTCAGATATTCAAGTCCTTCATAGGTCAGGCTTGCATCCAACTCACTGACGCTTCTGGAGGTGATCTGGAGGCTGTCAAGCCAGTAGAGCGCATAGTTCGCGAACACGTCTCGAACACGTGCCCGCAGTTCGGCATCGTTGATTTCCGGGCCATAGACCCGTGCCAGGTTCCTGCGCACGACCTCGCGTTGTTCGGCGGAGATCTGTGATATCGCCCGACCACCGTTGCGCGCCACCGGTCGGGCGACCATGTCGGGAACAACCTCGGCGAGCGCCTTCGCGAGGCGCAGAGATCCCACGCTCAGTTCCATTGTCGAACCCGCCTAGGTGATCTCAAGGATCTGCGTTGGTGACTGGATCGCCCTCGGCCGCCCTCAGCGCTCGCTGCGACGGCTGAAGTTCTGCCGACGAGCCTCGGCCCGAGCGTTTCGACGCTCACCACGGGTGACCTCGCTGCGGCGGGTCTTACGGCGGGCCTGACGTCGGGCGATGCGCAGTTCGCGAACATCATTTAGTGCGGGAGTCGCTTGGGTGGCCTGTGTCCACACCATCACGAAGCGCTGAGTGGCCGTCACGATATTCGCAATTACGATTATTGCGAGCATCGGGAGCAGAAGGATCTCGGCGAAGAGAAGGCCGACGGCGAGGAGGATGAATCGCTCGGCTCGTTCGACGACTCCAGTGTGTGCGTTGAACCCGAGGGCATCGGCCTTGGCCCGGATATAGGAGACGACAGCGGCGCTCACATATCCGGCGATCGGCAACATGACCACCCACGGACGACCATCACTTGCGACCAGGTAATAGGCGATTCCGCCGAAAAGCAGGCCGTCTGTGATCCTGTCGGAGACCGAGTCGAAGAATGCTCCGCGCACCGAGGCCTTGCCGGACGCCTTGGCAACGGCACCATCGAGAAGGTCGGGGATGCCCGTAAGCAACAGCAGCAGGAAGCCCAGCCGCAGGAACCCGGCACCAATTGCCACTGCACAGGCAACCGACATCCCGATTCCGATGAGGGTGATGTGATCGGCGGAAATGCCGGACTTCTTCAGGCCTTCACCGATGGGCTTCACCGCTGCGTCGACCTGTGTGCGGAACTTTCCGTCGAACATTGCGCTCCTGTGCGATCCGTGTGGGTTGTTCGGTCGGATCGGACTCCGATCCCGTACCCTTTGCGCTAACTACAGTTAGCACTCTACCAAGAGATCGTTCGAAATGGAAGCATTTCGCGATCGGTAACCTGTGACCGCCCTGTGAGCGCGCTCCAGGGTCGATCCGTGCTCGGGCGTCAAAGTGCAGGCGACTGCGATCGAGCCGAAGCGGATTCAGTTATCTCGGTCGGCAAGTGCCCTATCGGAGACCGGGAGCTTGGACCAGTCCTCGGGATTGGGTTCCGCGAAACCTTCGAGGACATCGCCGGTGATGCCATCGACCACGACTATCGCCCGCTGTTTGGGTGGATCCTCCGTCGAGTAAGTGAGAATCCTCCAGGTCGGCTTGGAGAGCCACCCGCGCCAGACCAATTGGGCCGCCGAGTGCCCGACTGGGAACCCCAGGTACTTCGCGGCGCTCACCAGAGCGTCGTTCTCCTCAACCTTGAGGGTCCAACCTGCGACCATTCCATAGACACCGAAGAGGACCAGAACGACGCCAGCCCACAGCGTGCCCAGATTCACCAGAGGAGAATCCGGCAAGGAGACATAGAGCGCCATGGCGGCGAGCCCACAGAGGATATAGATGGCAGCAGGTATTCGACGCCGGTTGTTGTTGGGAAAGGTCCGAGGGCCGACGAACGCAGCCGCCATGTCAAGGTCATCGGGCAGTTCGTCGAACTCGTCGAGGTCGTCGTCGATCGGGTCGGTCGGCTCCGGCATGACTCAGATCGTACTGTCGGAGGGCCAGACCTCACGAAGTAGGCGCCAGTTCTCGATGAGAGCCACCGGCATCACCTGTGACCCGCCGACCACGCCCATGAAGTTGGCGTCGCCGATCCAGCGGGGTACGCAGTGGACATGAAGGTGGTCGGTCTGTGAGCCACCCGCTGCCCGACCAAGGTTGACGCCCACGTTGACACCGTCACAGCGCATGGCGATCTTGAGAGCGGACACACACGTTCGGACCAGATCCCACAGTTCTGTGAACTCATCCGCACTCAGATCCTCGAGATCCGCCACTGCCCGGTTGGGCAGCACCATCAGGTGACCAGATGTGTACGGGAACCGGTTGAGGATCACGAAGCAGTTCTCGCCCCGCTCGACGATGAGTGTCTCATCATCGGGCACGCCGCAGTGAAGAATCCGCTCGAAGAGCGATCTTCCGTCATCGGCGTCAGCACCCTCGGCCTCGTGAGGAAGCCGTCGACGGTCCTCTGCCGCTCCGGTCACATAGGTCGACCGCCAGGTTGCCCAGAGTTGATCAAGGGGCATCGGCGCTACCCCTGGTGGCCAACTCCGCCTCGAAGCGTCGGAGGAACTCATCGAGGGGAACATCACGTTCGACGTCATTGCCACGCGGATTGACGCCCAGCGTGCGGTTCTCGATGTCGGAGTCGCCTACGACAAGCACATAGGGAAGCTTGTCCCCCTTCGCTCGCCTGATCCTGTTACCAAGGGTCTCATCCGCCTCCATGACCTCGACACGATGCCCTGAGCGTCGCATCAACGAGGCGACCTCATCCGCGTAGTCGGCATGAGCAGTTGCGACGGGAAGGATTGCAGCCTGAACCGGTGCCAGCCAGAGCGGGAACGCACCCGCATAGTGCTCGAGGAGAACGGCGAAGAACCGCTCGACAGATCCGAACAGTGCCCGGTGGATCATCACGGGGCGATGCCGTTCGCCATCTGAACCGATATAGCTGAGATCGAACCGCTGGGGAAGCATCAGGTCGACCTGGATTGTCGACATCTGCCAGGTCCGCCCGATCGCATCACGGGCCTGGACCGAGATCTTGGGTGCGTAGAACGCGCCGCCACCGGGGTCCATTACCAGATCCAGGTTCTTGGACAGGGCAGCTGAGCGCAGGACCTCGGTCGCCCGATCCCATTCCTCCTCGGTCCCGATCGCCTTACCCTCGGGACGGGTGGAGAGTTCGAGATAGAAGTCGTCCAGGCCGTAGTCGCGCAACATGTCGAGGACGAAGTCGAGAAGACTCGAGACCTCCTCCCCCATCCGCTCCGGCGTGGTGAAGATGTGAGCGTCGTCCTGAGCGAATCCGCGTGCCCGGGTGAGTCCGTGAACCACACCCGATTTCTCGTACCGATAGACGGTTCCGAACTCGAAGAGACGCAGCGGGAGGTCTCGGTAGGAACGCTGCCGGCTCCTGTAGATCAGGATGTGGAACGGGCAGTTCATGGGCTTCAGGTAGTAGGCCGTGCCCGGTGCGTCACCCTCGCGATCGAGTTCCATCGGGGGGTACATGCCATCGGCGTACCACTCGAGGTGACCAGAGGTCTTGAAGAGGTTCTCCTTGGTGATGTGGGGCGAGTATACGAACTCGTAACCCGCGGCCTCGTGTTGGGCACGCGAATAGTCCTCCATCACCTTGCGGATGACACCACCCCTGGGATGGAACACCGCCAGCCCGGATCCGATCTCCTCAGGAAAGCTGAACAGGTCCAACTCAACCCCTAGGCGGCGATGGTCACGCTTGGCGGCCTCCTCCTGCTGCCTCAGATACGCGGCCAGGTCCTTCTTGTTCGCGAAGGCGGCTGCGTAGATGCGCTGAAGCATCGGGTTCTTCTCGCTGCCACGGAAATAGGCGCCGCCGTGACGGGTCAACTTGAAATGGCCGAGCCTGCCAGTCGATGGCACATGTGGACCTCGACACATGTCCACGAATGTGTCGGTGTTCCGATAGAAGCTGATCTTCGACCCGGAGCTTGCCTCACCGTCGGAATCGTCCCCAGCAGCGGCCAGATCCATGAACACCCGCTTGTAGGGGTGATCGGCCATGAGCTCACGAGCCTCCTCCAGAGGCAGCTCGAAGCGTTCGAAGGGTTGATCGGCTGAGATGATCTCGCGCATCTTCGCGTCGATCGACTCAAGATCGTCGTCACTGAAACTGGCGCGGTCGGGCAGTTCGAAGTCGTAGTAGAACCCGTTCTCAATCGGTGGACCGCCTGCAAAGGTTGCACCGGGGAACAACTCGAGGACGGCCTGAGCCATGACATGTGCTGTCGAGTGACGGATGTGTTCGAGCGCTGCCTGGTCACGATCTGTGATGATTCTGATCTTTGCGCCGTCATGAAGCGGCGCAGCCAAATCGGTCGGCTCGCCGTCGGACTCGATGATCAATGCTGCCTTGGCAAGCCCAGGCCCGATGTCGGTCGCCAGGTCGGTACCGGTCGATCCCTCGGGAAGGGAGCGTTGCGTACCGTCTGGCAGAGTGACCGTGAGCTGAGACATGGCCACAACGCTAGTTCTGCTCCGCTGATGCACCGAACCGAGCCTCCTCGGGGAGGATGTCGTAGCGGCGACGTAGGCTGGTGGGCTGTGTTCGATCCGACTCTCAACGCGACCCTGATGCCGGGCGTGGTACCCCGTGATCTTGAGATCGCCCTCTGGTCGACACCCGAAAGCCTCGCCGGTCTGGTTCCTCTCACCGTTCGCCCCGATGACTCTGACGCTGTTGACTTTGGCCCAGATGGCTCTGACCTGGCCGGAGATGGGACTCGATCCAATGGGGACGAGCGCAACCGTCGCGAACACCGACCCGTCGAGCTTCAGCTCAGCCTGCCGGGTGGCCGGATCGAGTCCGTCCCCGCCACAACGATCCGGCTGCGAGACCTGATCGACGAGTTCGAGTACTCGACACCCGACCCGGACGGCATGCCTCAGCCCGGGTTCGAAGCTGTGCCCGGCTCCACCCAGTCGCCCTCGTCGCGGTCGGTGCTCGCCCTCGCTCACGTGACCGGGTGCGCCCTCGGACTCGTTGCTCGGTCAGCCATCCACCCCGACATCACCGACGACGGTCTCGACATCTGGGCTCCAGGCAGGCTCGATCCGGACGAATCCGAGTTGATCGACCACCTCGCCCGGTGGATTCCACCGGAGCTCTACTGCGGAGCCACCGCCTCGGCGAAAGCATCGTCAGATGACGCTTCACCGTTGCACCTTTCAGGCCCTGAAGCCATCCGTGCCGTCTACAACGCCGTAGTTGATCTGATGCCACGGACGCCATCGAGCGCAGCAGTCCTGGGGACTCCATCGTGGCTCTCAGATGGCCACACAGATGTTTCCGCATACGCGGAGAGGCTGCGCTCAGAGGCTGTCCTGAGGCGGTCCGTGCTGCAACTCCGCCTCGTCCTTCCGGACTCAGACGACGATGATGCGAGCATCCACCTGTTCATTCGCAATGAGTCCTCCGGCTTCCTAGCAGTGTCCGCCTCAGATCTGTGGGCGGGGGTTGTGGAGACAGACCCGAAGTCCGAAGAGGACCTCCTGTTGCTCACACGCAGAGCCGCCCGAACCTGGTCGCCGCTCGCCCGTGCGCTCGAAGAACGCTCACCATCACGTATCAGTATCAACGACGACGAGGTCAGCGAACTGCTCGATCACGCTGCGGCTGATCTGATCAGCGCGGGCATCGAGGTGATGGTTCCCCAGGAGTTGATCCGCCAGATCGGCGGTGCGCCCAACGTTCGCGTGGCCGAGTCCTTCGACGACAACACCACGCGATCCTCCAGTGGGCTCTTCACGATCGATTCGCTCTGTGAGGTCAACTGGAGCCTCCAGGTCGATGGCCGAGAGCTTTCAAGCGAAGAGGTCGATGCCCTCATCGACTCCAAACGCCAGTTGATCCGCCTGAATGACGGTTGGGTCATGGTGGACCGGACTGTGCTCAAGCGCCTCCGATCGTCGGAGAACCTGAGTGCTGCCCAGAGCCTTGGTGAGCTCTTGGCAGCAGGCAATCAGCCACTGGGTGACGACACAGCCGCTGGGTTCGCCCAGATGTGGCCATCGGAGGACTCAGCAAGGTTCGGGCCGTACGGAACGCTCGTGAACGCTGCTGATGACCAGATCACCAGCTTTCTGCGAGACGTTCGTTTCGCCATGACCGACGAGGAATTCGCGCCCCCCAAAGGGTTGGTGGGAGACCTGCGTCCCTACCAGCGTGCTGGTCTGGCGTGGATGCTCATTCTGAGCCGATCACGATTCGGCGGCATCCTGGCCGATGACATGGGTTTGGGAAAGACGATCCAGGTGATCGCCCTGCATCTGGCACTGACCGATGGGGGTGCCCGGTATCAGCGCAACCCTGACTCCTCCCACATCTCTGGCTCCCACGCTGACTCCGCGTCTGGTCCTGACTCGGTCTCCGGCCCTGACTCCGGCCCGGGCGCGACGTTGGTGATTGCGCCCACGGGACTCATCCACAACTGGTCGATCGAGTTGAGCCGTTGGGCACCAGGCGTGCGGGTTCATCAGTATCACGGTCCAGAGCGTTCACTTGACGAAGTCAGCGATGGCGACGTTGTGCTCAGCACCTATGGCATCGTGAGACGCGACAGGGAACGGCTCGCGTCGAGGCATTGGGGGTTGCTGATCGCGGATGAGGCCCAGGCCATCAAGAACCGCACTTCGGCAACGGCGCTGGCAATACGTTCATTACCGGCTGTTGTCCGATTCGCTCTGACCGGCACTCCTGTCGAGAACCATCTCGGCGAACTCTGGTCGATCCTCGACTGGACCACACCAGGCCTTCTCGGTCCCGTCACCAGGTTTGAGCGATCGATCGTCGAGCCCATCGAACGAGGCGAGGATCCACGGGCCACGGCGAAGCTGAGCCGTATGGTCGGCCCGTTCCTGCTCAGGCGCACCAAGAGCGATCCACGGATTGTGCCGGAGCTTCCTCCACGCACCCTCACGGACCACGTGGTTCCACTCACCACCGAACAGTCCGTTCTCTACAGGGCTGCGTCTCAGGAGATTCTCGAGTCAATATCCAGCGCGAGTGGCATGGCGCGTCGTGGTGCGATCCTCAAACTTCTGACAGCTCTCAAACAGGTCTCCAATCATCCAGCGCAGTTCCTCGGACAGGACGGTCCCATCGAGGGGCGGTCCGGCAAGTTCGCCCTCGCCGCAGATCTGGTCGAAGAGATCGTCGAGTCAGGCCAGTCCGTGGTCATCTTCACCCAGTACGTCACTATGGGGAATCTGCTCGTCGCCGGACTCGCTGCCCATGGTTCACTGACGACACTGCCGCCTCCGGAGATGCTCCACGGTTCTGTGTCAATCAAGGATCGAGCATCGCTCGTCGAGCGGTTCCAGGCACGTGAACTTCCCATCATGGTGGTCTCCTTGCGAGCCGGCGGAGTTGGACTCAACCTGACCGCTGCAACGCATGTGATCCACTACGACCGGTGGTGGAATCCCGCTGTTGAGAATCAGGCATCCGATCGGGTCTGGCGCATCGGTCAGGACAAGCCCGTCCAGGTTCATCGACTGATGTCCGAGGGCACAGTCGAGGAGAAGATCGCCGCTCTGCTCGAATCGAAACAACAACTGGCCGACCTTGTGCTCGACGAGGCTGGATGGCTCACCGAGATGAGCGACGCGGATCTTGTCGCACTGGTCGAACTTGGCGACGGGTCACCACAATTCTCGACCTTTGGCGACGACGATGCCGGCGGAGGTGAGCCCTATGGCTGAGTCCGCCGCGGGGTGGGGTGCCCGCTGGCTGCGCCAGCTCGAGGACGCGTCACCGGCCTACGCCAACCGATTCAGCAGTTCCCGACGGCTTGCCGGTGCCCCGAACATGGTCGACTTCGACATCTCACCGGGGCATGTTCACGCACGGGTGGTTGACAAACGCGGTGAGATCCACACAGTCGACATTGCTGTTCGACTCCTCTCAGAGGGTGAAAAGGAGGATCTGGTCGAACAGGTCGCCGCACGGGCCGAGAACCTGGCCTCCATGCTCGATGGCGAGCTCCCCGCCGCTTTGATCGATGCGATCGGCGAACTCGAGATCGATGCGTTCGCTCGACCATCGGACCTTCGACCCGATTGTTCATGTGATGACTGGGCCGAACCATGCCTACATGCGGGTGCAGTCCTGGTGGCACTTGCCCGATCGCTCGACCGAGACCCCTTCGTTCTCTTCGATGTGCGCGGACTTCCCCGGGAACAACTCCTCTCACGTGTGCGTGAGGCCCGGTCCACATCCACTGACTCGCCAAAACCGCTCGGCGAGGTCATCGAGCAGGCTGACCCCTGGGATGGTTGGACTGCGGACAGGGCACTCGGAACCCGGCCAACGCGTGGCGACACCGCACAGACCACCAAGCCGGAGCCGATTCTGGAGGGTGCTCTCGGCGAGATCCTCTCCAGAGCCCGATCCGACGCCGCATTCCGTGCCCGTGAGGTGATCCGTTATGGGCGACCGTCGATGCTCGCGATCCCACAGTTGGCAGACCTGGCACGCATTGCCAGTTCCCAGGAGTGGGTTCACCAACAACGAGTCATTACCAGGGCATCGGGCCTGAGTGGCCCCGAGGTCGACGCTCTGATCGAGGCTTGGCGCAAGGCATCGGTCGAGGGTGTGACCGTGCTTCGGGATTCATCGACCTGGGCCCGTGATCAACAGGCTCTCTCCCAAGCGCGGGATCAACTCGTGGACGCCGGATTCGAACGCAGAGAAATCGCTCTCAGCTACAACAGCCTTGGGCTGGGGCAGGGTCGACTGCTGGTGCTTGGCACCTCAGAGGCCTGGTATCTGCTCAGCGAGGGCGACCGCAGGACACCAATGCGATTGAGATTCGGCCCGCTCGACGATCTGAACGAGCTATCTCAGATACTCGCTCGCACCCCGTAGCGGTCACCGTCCGCATCGCGCCCGGGTCATAGCTGGCAGCGCAGCGCGATCAGGCAATCCGCTCGATCAGGACGTGCCGAGTGACCAGCACTCAGGCCGTGGAGAGCACCGCGTCTAGATCGAATGGGCGTGACCTGATAGCGGTTCTCGATGATTGGCGGTCGACTCCATCCGCGGCCACCTGGGTGACTGCCGAGCGGTTGTCGTACGCGGCCGAGGCGATGACCACCTCGGGACCGGCCCCTTGTGCCTCACGAAGAGGAACAACAGGTGCGATCGTCTCGGGCTCCACCGACTTAGTCGCGTACTTGTTGACATACTCCTGACCCGAGAGGTTGCGGATCTCATACATCACCTCATCGGTGATCTGTCGGAGAACAAGCCGGTCATCCGCCCTGTCGCAATACCTCTCCACCTCGATTGGTCGTCCAAAGCGTAGGTGGACCTTGCGGAACATCTTCGGGAGCTTCGCGTCCGGCGGCTGAATCAGGTCGCTGCCGATTATCCCCACCGGAACGATCGGTGCCCCGGTACGGAGCGCCAGTCGGGCGACACCGGTGTGTCCCTTGTGAAGGCGTCCGTCGCGGGCGCGGGTCCCCTCGGGATAGATACCGAAGAGCTCGCCCGCATCGAGCACCGACGCAGCAGCATCGAGTGCCCGCATGGATGAGTCGCCCCCGGAGCGATCGATTGGAATCATCCCAATCGCAGGGAAGATGTACTTGGTCTTCCAGTCGTCCATGTACTCGGCCTTACCGACGTATGTGATTCGTCGAGGTAGCACGCATGGAACGAAGAACGAGTCCAACACCGAGATGTGGTTGGGCGCGACGATTGCGGCGCGGTCAGTGGGGACATTGGAGAGACCCTCGGTGGAGATCTCCCAGAGGAAATTGAAAGTCGGCACCAATACGGCCTTGGCAGCGGTATATAGCTGACCTGCCTCTCGCTTCTTCATCTGCATCCTCCCTTCCGAATCTCGGCCCGGTAGAGACACCCCAAAAAGACGCAAACTCAACCGATTGGCCCGACCTTAGCCTGTGGGAATGCGACCGCGCAGTTGAGTTGGATTCAGAAATATGTCACTTGGGAGATCGCTCAGAACCAGACCCCGAGAAGCGCCGCAGCGGCGCTGACACCCTGGCCGGATCCGGCAGTTTCGTCGATGACCGTGATTGCTCCGGGAGTGTCCAGATCGTCATCGAGACGCTCGCGTACTTCATCCAACCCCCCGTCACCCTCACCAGCGGCGAGCCAACGCTCGAGTCTTGCCTGTGCATCGACGATCAGTTGGCCCTCCCACTCCCACTCGTACCGATAATGGTTGACAAGACAGGCCAGTCGGACCGCTCGTGGGTCCCATTCCTTTGTCAGGTCCGAGACGAACACCAGGTTCCCCAGCGACTTCGACATCTTCTCGCCCCCAAGGCGCACCATGGCCTGGTGCATCCAGTGTCTGACCAGAGGCTCTCCGGTTGCTGCCTCGGACTGTGCCGCCTCGCATTCGTGGTGGGGAAATATCAGGTCGGCCCCTCCCCCGTGCAGGTCGATCGTGGTGTCGAGTTCACGAAGCGCAAGCGCCGAGCACTCGATGTGCCAACCGGGTCGGCCCGGACCCCACATCGACTCCCAACTCGGTTCGTCCTCCAAGCTCGGCTGCCACAGAACGAAATCGAGCGGGTCCCGCTTGTTGGGGTCATCGGGATTCCCTCCGCGCTCCTCAGCGAGTCGCAACATCTCGTCGCGACCCAGTCCGCTGATCTCACCGAACTTGGGGAACTTGGCCACCTCGAAATAGACCGCTCCACCGGCCTGATAGGCGAATCCCCTGTCGAGAACCATGCCGATGAACCCGCGGATATCAGCAATCGCTGACGTAGCGCGCGGCTCTGACCATGCGGGGAGCATTCCCAGAGTCTCCATGTCGTTGTCGAAGCGAGCGAGTTCGGTGGCTGCAAGGTCGAGGTAGTGCACGCCGAGTTCACGAGCTTTGGGAAGGATGCTGTCATCCACGTCGGTTATGTTGCGAACACAACGGGTTTCGTATCCCATGTCCCGCAACCGACGCTGCAACACGTCGTAGGTCAGATAGGTCGCAGCGTGACCCAGATGCGTCGAGTCGTACGGGGTGATCCCACAGGTGTACATCGTGACGATCGAACTCGCCGGCACGAATGGGACGATCTCTCGCTTTGCGGTGTCATAGAGGCGCACAAAGCGGAGGCTACTGCCCCATACCGAAACAGGCTGGATCAGCCCGGCTCAGCCCGGAAGGCCGACCAGCCTGATCGTGGTCCGAGTGCCGTATCGGCTGTTGACCCCAAGAAGCACCGCAGTCATGGCCTCGATCGCCGCTGCATTCGAAAGGCTGCCGGCATCCACCGGACGCAGACCGTCGAGCTGGGAGAGTAGGGAGATAACCGACGCCCTGGCGCCCGGATCGTCGGCACAGACGAGCACGTCGCAACCGACGGGTCGCCGTAGGTCGCCTAGTTCGTGCGCCGGCACATGATGCATCGCTCCGACGACATAAGAACCTGGAATTGCCGACTGGACCCCCGCCGAGATGGACCCTCTGGCCGGAATCACCGGCTGCAACTCGCCCTCGATCATCGTGATCGCGTTGGCCATCGAAATGACGACCTTTCCCCGCAGCGCATCGGCGCACGCCGCAGCGGTCGAAGCCGCCGCCGCCCAGGGAGTGGCAACCACTACCAATTCGGCCAACGCGGCCTCCTCGTTGGTGACCGCTCTGATGGACAGCGACTCATCCGGCCACCGCTCGAGCACCTTCGAGGTGGCCTCCTGGGCCTTCTCCACTGAGCGTGAGCCGATCGCAACATCGATGCCCGCACCAGCGAGTCGCGCTGCGAAGGCTCGGCCCGCAGGTCCGGTCCCACCGATGATTCCTACGGTTCGTGGTATTGAAATCGTCTCGTTGGGCATATATGACACCTTGTCCGATGGCGGGCGTCCGGGCAAGGGTTACGAATCACACAGGCCCGAGTGGTCAAGTTGTCAGAACCGCGGTCAGAACCAGTCCGGTCTGTCTCCCGGCCGGAACCAGATGGATTCCGAGTCGTTCGAATCGCGATCCGCTTCCATAGCTTCAATGAAGTAATCCGACATCTGCGACGGGTATGCCATCCGCGCCATCCACTGCGTGGAACGCCTAATCGGTGGCGACACATCGGTCGGAGAGAGCAACGTGTCCAACCGTGCCATATGTCTGAGGCGACCCTCTGGGCTCACATAGGCCACATACGGGCGATCCTCGTAGAAACCGATCGGAGTGCCGACGTCATCGATAATGCGGGCCGCAGCGAAGGCCAACAGCATGTGGTCTCGGTGCCCGCCGATGCCCGCTGGGGCCAGAATCAGTTCAGCAGGGGCATGGTCGCGTGTGTCGAAGGGTGCCGAGCAAACGTCTCGAAGCCAGATGGCAAGCTCGCTGACGAGTGGATCATCGCTGAGATCCGCATCCACGTCGACGAATTTGGACGCGTCCAGGTCACCGGACCGAAGCACTACCTCATCCCAGCGTGCAGCCGTCCAGCGGTACCCGAAGATCAGGCTGGCCAGAGACTCCTCCATGGCGCGCCACAACGAGACGAGGCGCGCACGCGAAAGCGTCGGATGAAACCAGGTTGTCCAGTTCGTCCGCCCGAACGCAATGCGCACCCTCACCTTGTTCCCAGCAAGTGATCCTCGACGCATCGACTCACCAAGTGAGAGAGGCGCATCATCGAAGTGCGGTGAGATGACAACAATGCGCCGCCCGGTTGAACCCATCACCTATCGCCTCCAATGGCCTCAGAAGTTGGGAGATCGCTGCTCACAGTCGTCGAACGTGGAGCCGCGAGAGTTTTCGGATCGGCCGGGACGTCGTCGATCGTCGCTGATGACGGGGCCAGGTCGGATTCGTCATTGATATCCCCCACAATCGCCTCTAGTACATCCTCAAGAGTGACCAAGCCGATGAGTTGTGACTTCTCGAGCACCACCGCAACGTGACTTCTGGCCCTTCGCATGCGAACCAGAACATCACCCAGCCCTTCGTTGGGACTCACCCGCAAAGCCGGACGCAGCGCCTCTGGAGGAAGGAAGGAGCGCCGGTCCAGATCGGTCCGGTTGATCAGGTCCTTGGCATGAAGGAAGCCGATCACCTGATCCGCAGCGGTACCCATGACGAGCACCCGAGAGTGCCCCGACTCGAACATGATTCGCTCGGCCTCCCCGATCGTCGCCGAGTGTGGGACCGTGACCAGCGTTGACACCGGCGTCATTACGTCGCGCGCTGTCACGTTCAAGAAGCCGAAGGCTCCGGCGAGCAGGTCTCGTTCGCTCACTTCGATCTGGCCGAATGCGTGTGCCTCGTCCACCATGACCGCGAGCTCGGAGGCTGTGTGAGACGGGGCCAACTCGTCGATAGGTTCGACCCCGACCATGCGGGTGCCGGCCCGACCGAGCCAGTGCAGGACCCTCACCGCCGGACGGGCGATCGCCGAGAATCCCATGTGTAGCGGAACCAGTATCCGAGCAGTCCGTTCCGACGACGTGAGCGCAATCGATCTGGGAACCATCTCGCCGAGCACCATGTGCACGAACGCGACGATGCTAAGCCCGATCACGAACCCGAGCGCCCTCACAAGGCCAGTCGGCAGCGCTGAATGTCCCAGTAGCTCGATCAGCCCCTCACTGATCACCGGCTCGACCAGCCAGCCGATGATCAAGGAAACCACCGATATACCCAACTGACTGGCCGCGAGTTGGAAGTTGATGCTGTCAAGCGCCCGCAACACCGAGCGGGCGCCGAAGGAGTTGGTCTCGACAAGTTCCTCGATGCGAGAGCGTCTCACCGTCATCAGCGCGAACTCGACCGCGACGAAGAACCCGTTGACGAGAATCAACACCAAGGCGAGCGCCAACAACAGGGCCGAACTCATGAGATTTCCAAGGTTCCTGGGCTTGGGGCAACAACCTTCATTGCGGCAATCCGCCGGCCATCCATTTCGGATACCTCCAGCAGCCAGCCCTCGAACTCAAGCCCGGCGCCCACACTCGGGATGTGCCCGAACCGAGAGAGGACGAACCCGGCAAGTGTCTCGTACTCACCCTCAGGGATCGCCAGACCACATGCCTCGGCAACCTCGTCGGGGTGCAGCATCCCCGAGAGTATGTGAGCACCTCCCCATCGACGGACCGTCGGAACCCTGTCGAAGCGATCGTGTTCGTCGCTGATCTCACCGACGATCTCCTCGATCAGGTCCTCTAGCGTGATGATCCCTGCTGTCCCGCCGTACTCATCTGCGACCACGGCAAATTGGCCATCAGCCTGTTGAAGTTCGATCATCAGCGGGTCGAGCGCCTTTGACTCCGGAACGACAAGAACTCCGCGCATCAACTCGGTGAGTGGGTGCTCGCTTCTTTGAGCGGCCGGAATGCCCAACACGTCCTTAATGTGAACGACTCCGACAATGTCGTCGAGCCCTTCACCGATGACCGGAAACCTCGACAGACCTGTCTCCCGCGACATCTCGATCAGGTCACCCACGTTGCCCGTTACGGGAAGCGCCTTGATGGCGACACGGGGTGTGAGCGAGTCATCAGCGAACTTGTCAGCGAACGCGAAGGTCCGCGACAACAAGGCGGCCTCCGCTGCGTCAATCGAGCCGCTCTCCAGCGATGTGTCGAGCAGGCGCCGCAGTTCGTCGCGCGTTCGGACAGAGGAGAGAACCTCGGCTGGTTCTAGGCCAACCATCTTCACCAATGCGTTTGCGATCGCATTGGAGAACGTGATCACCGGCCGAAACACGACCATGAAGAGCGCGAATACCTTTGCCGTCGCAAGTACTGTCTCCATGGGCTTGGCCACCGCAACCGACTTCGGGACAATCTCACCCACGATCATCTGCGCCACCGCTGTTATCGCAATCGCCAGACCGACCGACAGACCCAGCGCAACGCGATCGCCAGCCACGCCAGCTATGACAGGCTCAATAATCCTTGCCATCACGGGTTCTGATAGAACCCCGAGAGCAAGACTGCAGATCGTGATACCCAGTTGAACCCCAGTGAGGCTTCGCGACATAGAACTCTGAAGGGATTGCGCTATCGCGGCCTTATGGTCACCTTCGCCAGCACGCTCGCGAAGTCTGTTCGGGTCAACCGAGACAATCGCGAACTCCGCTGCCACGAAGAACGCGTTGAAGGCGAGGAGCAGCAATAGGGCGCCGAACCCGACGAGAATCAACGTCGCAGACTGGGCTCGGTTGGCATCACCCCCAGATTCTACGTCTCAGGCGGTCACCGGTCGGTGAGTTGCCATCCCGATCACCAAATGGATCCTCTCCGCGCCCGGAAGGATCCGCCACTACTCGTGGGCGGTACCCTGCCAAGACAATGTCTGACGTTCTGATTCTCGACGATGTCCAACTGATCCGCGATGGACGTCACCTCTTAGACGGTGTCACCTGGCACGTTCGAGAGGGTGAACGCTGGGTCGTCATGGGTCCCAACGGCTGTGGCAAGACCTCGCTCATGAGAATCGCTGCACTCTACGAACATCCCAGTTCCGGTGAGGTGACAGTACGCGGAGAACGGCTCGGCCACACCGATGTTCGTCGGCTTCGCCGCAGAGTTGCGCTCGTCAGTTCGGCGCTTGCAGAGATGATTCGACCCGCGCTGATCTGTCGAGACGTTGTCATGTCGGCTCGATTCGCGGCGCTGGAGCCGTGGTGGCACACCTACGAGCCGGCTGACGCGGAACGTGCAATCCGACTGCTCGACGAACAGGGTGTCGGTTTCGCTACGGATCGGCGATTCGCTTCGCTGTCCTCGGGCGAGAAGCAGCGAGTGCTACTTGCACGAGCACTGATGGGACAACCCGAATTGGTCCTATTGGATGAGCCCTGCACAGGACTCGACCTTCGTGGCCGTGAGGAACTCGTCGATCACCTGTCTGGACTCGCCAAGGATCCCAGCTCCGCTCCGACGGCGTTGGTCACCCATCACGTCGAGGAGATCCCACCTGGATTCACCCATCTGCTCGCTCTACGGGCCGGAAGAATCGTTGCATCCGGAGAACTGTCCGAGACCCTCACCAGTGATGTTCTCGCTGAAACCTTCGACATTCAGGTGACCCTTGCCCGCCACAACGATGGAAGATTCAGCGCCCGTCGGGCGTGATCACTACAGCCGTGATTGCCGCAGCCGTGGTTACTGCAGCGTTGCTCGTGTGGCCATTCCCAGAAGTTGGCGGACAATCAGGCAAGTCCGAGGATCACAACCGAATGCGCCAGCAGCGAGATGGTGCCCGATGCAGCAACGGTGACAGTCCCGTGAGTCTCCTGGGCATCAGGCACTGCTGTGTCGATCAGAACACACCATCGACTCCCCCAGCGGTGCTCAGGAAGCACCCAGTCAACCGGATCTGGGGCAGAGTTGAACACGATGAAGACCGTCTCGCCCTTGATCCGGCGACCACGCTTTCCGGTCTCCTCGAGATCACCGTTCAACCAGAACGCGACGTGACCGTTCCCGGCGTTCCAGTCGCCATCGGACATCTGAGCTCCATCGGGTCTGAACCATCCGATGTCGGGCAGATCCGAGCCATTGACCGGACGACCGGTGAGGAACCGGCGACGAGACAGCGCCGGATTCGACCGACGTAGGGTCAGGAGCCGACGCGTGAAGGCGAGCATCGTCTCGTCCTGTGAGGACCAGTCGATCCAGGATGTGGAGTTGTCCTGCGCATATGCGTTGTTGTTGCCACCCTGGGTGCGGCCGACCTCGTCGCCGGAGAGCATCATCGGCACTCCTTGGGAGACAAGGAGAGTGAGCATCAGGTTGCGACGCTGACGTGCCCGGAGTTCTTTCACCTCGGGCGAGTCGCTCGGTCCCTCCACACCGCAGTTCCAGGAGCGGTTGTCATCGGTGCCGTCACGATTGTCCTCACCGTTCGCCCAGTTGTTCTTGTGCTCATAGGACACCAGATCACTCAACGTGAACCCGTCGTGTGCCGTGACGAAGTTGATGCTTGCGTGGGGTCGGCGGCGGTCATGTTCGTAGAGGTCTGACGAGCCGGAAAGCCGTGCGGCGAACTCTCCGAGTGGCGTGGGTGAGTGTCGCCAGACGTCACGTACACAGTCCCGGTAACGACCGTTCCACTCGGACCACAGCGGCGGGAAGTTGCCCACCTGATATCCGCCCTCCCCGACGTCCCAGGGCTCCGCTATCAGCTTGACCTTGTTGACCACCGGGTCCTGTTGGATCAGGTCGAAGAACGCAGAGAGTCGATCGACGTCGTGGAGTTCCCGTGCGAGCGTGGCGGCCAGATCGAATCTGAAACCGTCGACATGCATCTCCTCTATCCAGTAGCGGAGGCTGTCCATGATCAACTGCAGGACGTTCGGGTGCCGCATGTTGAGACTGTTGCCGGTACCCGTGTAGTCGACGTAACGGGTCGGATCCTGGGCGTCCAAGCGGTAGTACGCCCGGTTGTCGAGGCCTTTGAAGCTCAGCAGCGGTCCACCGACTCCCGCTTCGGCAGTGTGGTTATACACCACGTCGAGAATCACCTCTATCCCTGCCCGATGCAGCGTCTTGACCATCAGCTTGAACTGATGGACCGCTGCATCAGGCGACGTCGAAGTCGTATAGCCGTTGTGTGGAGCGAAGAACCCGATCGAGTTGTATCCCCAGTAGTTGCGCAGCCCCGATTCGATGAGTCGGCGGTCATGGATGAACTGATGCACAGGCATCAATTCGATTGCCGTGACCCCGAGCGAAACCAGATGCTCGATCACCGAATCGCAGGCCACTCCCAGGAAAGTGCCACGCAGATCGGCCGGCACACCCGGGTGGGTCATCGTCAGGCCCTTGACGTGGGCCTCGTATAGAACCGTCTCATGCCAGTCTGTACGCGGATTCTGGTCGTTGCTCCAGTCGAAATACGGGTTCACGACCACAGAACGAGGAACGTAGGGCGCTGAGTCGATATCTGTGGCCGCTGGCGAGTCGATCGCATCATTCCATCTGACCTGCCCCTCGATCGCCTTGGCGTAGGGGTCGAGAAGCAGCTTTGCTGGGTTGGTCAGGTCGCCGGGGCCGGGGTTGGATGCCGCTGTCCTGAACCCGTAGCGGGTTCCGGGCGCGACCGACGGAATGTATCCATGCCAGATCGATCCGACCTGCTCGTTGAGTTCCACCCGTTCCTCGTGACCCTCGGAGTCGAACAGGCACAGCCAGACTTGCTCGGCGACGTCACTGAACACGGCGAAGTTGGCTCCAACGCCGTCCCACGTAGCGCCGAGAGGGTATGGAAGTCCCGGCCAGACCGTTGTCATGGCCGCTCCATGGTGCCTGTGAGATCGAATTGTCGCAGCATTTCGGGTGACCTTCGGATGGCAGGAGCCGGGTGGCAGGAGCCGGATGGTCGCTATTGGACCATCTCAACCAGTCTCGCACTCGACCGACGGATTTCCTCCCGGAGTATCCGGTCGAGCGCTGGAATCCAAAGACTGCCCCCGTAACGAAGGTCCATGGTCAGGCGAACTCCCGTGTCGATCTCGTCGATGGCGGCCGAAAGCACCCAGTCGCTATGGGTGCGCCCATCTAGTTCCCGACGTTCGAAGCGGGCTACTCGCAGAGGTTCACAGACCGTACGAACCATCCGAAGCCGTTTGGACCGTCGAAGTGGACCCATCTGGGCTCGCAGATCAACCAGCCATGCAGGTTCGACGCTGTGCGGCTGCCCCCCGTCGTCGCCTTGGCCAGCGCCGTCCTGGATAGCGCCGTCCTGAATGGCGCCGTCCTGGCCAGCGCCGTCCTTTGCCGGACTTTCCGACGCCGATTCACCCCTGACCGGTTCCGCTCGACCCACGATGTCGAGCCAACGGGGGTAGGTCCCCAGATCACTCACCAACTCGAAGATGACCTTCGGTTCCACTTCCGCATCGACCGATGCATTCACATGCAGCATTGTCTGATCTGCTCAGCCGCCAGATGTCTCGCCTGTACCCGAGACTGGGATCGGCACTGTCGAGTCGACCGGTACAACTGGAGGCGGGGCGACAGTCTGGAATACAGGACGTGAACCATACGCTGCCTTGAGAAGCGGATACGCGTTGACGACATCGCTGTCAGCGGGATGCACCTCGAAATGGAGATGCGGCGACGTGCCCTTGGCGTTGCCCGTATCACCCACATATCCGACGAGTTGGCCGGCGGTCACTCGAACACCGTCGGCCATTCCAGCAGCGAACGCGGACAGGTGTGCGTAGTAGTACGAGATTCCGCTCTGCCCCTTGATCCAAAGCTTGTTTCCGCCCAGAACCGCCTGTCCGAATCGCTCGATGACGCCGTCCTCGGACGCGATCACCGGGGAGCCGTAGTCGGCGAAGATATCGGTCCCCTGATGCCAGTGTGCGTACCCGGTTCCCATCATTCGTGGGAACCCCCAACTGTCGATGAACTGTGAGTCAGCTGCGATCGGGAACACGAATCCGTCGGAATATGCATGCGCGCCGGCCTCATAGGCGGCCAGTTGCTGCTGCGCCTTCTGGAGCGCCTCGAGCGCTTTGGTGACCATTGCCTGATCTTCAGTGAGCTTTGACCTCTCCACACCGAGTGAGTCGGCCAATGCGACATTGTCGCCCCGGAGTTTGTTTCGAGCAGCGTCATAGGCGCGCATGAGCTTGTTCTGTCGCCTCATGACGATCGTCATGTACTCGCGTGCGACACCCACATCAGATGCGTCAGTCATCTCGATTATCGACAGCGTCGGATCACTGCGAGTGGTCGTGTACGCGATCACGGCATGATCTCTGAGTTCCTCACGTGCCTTGGCGGCCCGCCTCACGGCGGCTCGGGTCTCAGTACCAAGTTGCCCGACGCGTTCCTCGAGCATTGCAATACCCGCAGTTCGATTCTCAACTGAGCGGGCCAGCGTCGTGAACTCAACAAGGGTCTTCTCCACCACCAGCTTTGACTCTGCGACCCGTTCTGGCAGCACCTGGACCGACTGGAGATCGAAGGTCTTCTGCGCGACCGGAACCTCGAGGCCGTCGTTGGGTTCGGGGTCAGACAGGTAGCCGAGTCGGGGGTCATCGACGAGTTCGGG
>CAUJEC010000151.1 GCA_963169245.1 Actinomycetota bacterium | reverse complement strand
CTCACCTCGTCGAGTCCGAAGTCGAGTTGCCCAGAGGCCGCAGCGTCACTCTGAGCGAGTTCAAGCCCGGCGTGTCGTCGGACCAGGTCGACGATTGAATAGCTCGCGTCGGACGGATCGAGAAGGTAAGCCGCGAGCTTTGTGTCCAGCACCAGCCTCGGGGCGCGAAGACCACGTTCCAACAGGGAGCGCACAATCGGTTTCGCATCGTGGGCCACGATCGCCGCCTCCCCGAATAGGCGAGCCATGAGAGCCTCGCCGAGCGAGTCGAGGATCTGTGACGGTACCCACAGAACTTCACACAGCTCGACATCGATGACGACCGCAAGGCCATCGAGTGGGCTGCGACCCGGTTCACCCGTCCATGATCCGGCGATCGCCACACTCGGGCCGGCACAGGCCTGCTCCAGACGCCGAGCGACCTCCTCAGGGTCGCTCTCCTGGACCAGTTCGGCCTCGAGAACCTCGACCGAACCCGCGCCCTGTGTGTCCCCGAAGACCGCTGGGAAGGCCTCGGCGAGGCGAGGAACAAGGGACGGGAACTCGAGTAGACGGAAAAGGTCGAGGACACCGTGGGTGTCGATCGGCCCAGCGCCAAGACTGTCGAGACCCCCCTCCAGCGGGACATCCCTCACCAGACGCATCATCTCAAGGTTGGATCGAGCCTGAGCCTCGTTCTCGATCAGGTTCTGTCGGAGCTTGGGAGTCTGATCCTGCACGGCGGCGAAGATCCCGTCGAGTCCGCCGTAAGTATTGATCAGCTTCGCCGCCGTCTTCTCCCCCACACCCGGGACGCCCGGCAGGTTGTCCGAGTTGTCCCCTCGGAGCGCCGCGTACTCGACGTAGTCGGCGGGAGCGACACCGGTACGTTCTTTGATTCCTGCCTCGTCATAGAGCGCGTAGTCCGACACACCACGCTTGTTGTAGAGAACCTTGATGTGGGGGTCTCTCACCAGTTGGTAGCTGTCACGGTCGCCGGTCACGATTATGACGTCGTCACCCCTCGATTCCCCCTCGGTTGCGAGGGTGGCGATCACGTCGTCTGCCTCGAAACCGGCGTGGGTGACAATCGGCAGACCGAACGCGTCGACAACCTGACGGACCAGTCCCATCTGCTCGCGCAGGATGTCAGGGGTGGACTCGCGATTTGCCTTGTAGGTGTCCACCATCTCGTGTCGGAACGTCGGCTGTGGCAGGTCGAAGGTGACTACCACCTGATCCGGATGATGATCTCGAATCAGGTTGAGTAGCATCGACGTGAACCCGAAGACCGCGTTGGTCACCTGTCCGGACGCTGTCGCCATATCGGTGGGTAATGCGAAGAACGCCCGGTAGGTCAGCGAGTTTCCGTCTATGAGCATCAGCTTTGACACTCTGCCGACAGTAGTCAGCCCCAGTGACACTCACTCCACGCGCCCATTGCTATCGAGGCAAAGTCAGCCATTCCACTGGTCGAGAAGCTCGTCCTGGAGCCGCTCAAGGCGACTGATCTCGGCAAGGAGTTCGTCGCGACGGCGAACCAGACCAGCCAGGTCACCACGGGCCTCGGCATATTCGTGGGCTTCCAGCGGCGAATCCGAGACAATGGAACGAAGCCGGGTGTCATCCTCGATCTCAGCGAAATGCGCAATGTGTTCAACAGTCACCCGCAGATCCTCTTTTGCGGAGCTCAGCTGTGAGGACGTCCTCTTGAGTCGACGCTCGATCAGGTACTTCACGAACCGGATCCTAAGCCCGATCGACTCGGTCGATCTTCGTGGCGGGACACGCCCCAACACAGGACTTGCCCCATGAGTCCTCCACATCTGGACCTATGGCGCATCTCCGATGGCTGGCATGACGTTCGAGGGCACTGGAATCCCGTGTCCGAAGTGCTTCGGGATCGGCTGCGGAACTCGATCGACGAGAAGCTCCGTGAGGAGGACAGTCACCCAGCACCTCCTGTGTGGTTCGTCCATCCCGGTGAGACCCACGAACTCCATTCGACGTGTGACATCCATCTGGAACCAGCACCGGGTCACAGCGCCCAGCCCATTTCGAGTCTCAGTGGTCACCCGGATCTGCTGGCTGTGAACTCGCTTCCTTCGGACCTCCCCCTAGGCCGCCACCGGCTGGTCCCTCTCAACGGCGGCACCATCACCAATCTGTTCGTCGTTCCTCATTCGCAACGCCTAATCGAGCGAGGCTGGGGCTGGACCACCCAACTCTACGCAACGCGCTCATCGCTCAGTTGGGGACAGGGTGATCTTGGCGATCTACGCACCCTGGCGGCCTGGGCAAGCGATTGCGGGGCCTCACTCGTTTCGCACAACCCACTCGGGGACACGCTTCCGCTGTCACATCAGGAACCGTCGCCGTACTTCACGTCCTCGCGGCGATACCGGTCGTTGCTCTATCTGAATCTCAACGACGTTCCCGGCGCAGGCCTGATCGCTGACCAACTCGCTCGACTGGCGGTCGACGGTTACGCACTGAACAGCCTTCCGCTCATCGATCGCGACGAGATCTTCCGTCTCAAACTCGACGCTCTCGGCCGAATCTGGACAGCAGTGTCCGGAAGCGATTCGGTCGCATCGATGATCGCCGCTCAACGCTGTGACGACGACGCCGAGGCGCACGCCACCTTCAACACCTTGGTTCAGCGTTTCGGAACTGGCTGGCGTTCCTGGGATCGGATCTACGCGGACCCACACTCGAGAAGTGTGGCCGAGTTCAGGGACTCACACCGCGACGATGTCGACTTCTGGTTGTGGATACAAGTCTTGTTAGATCAACAATACCGGGAGGCTGCGGGGGTCGGAGCGGGACTGATGAACGACCTTCCGGTCGGTTTCAATGCCGACGGGTTCGATGCATGGATGGATCAGGACTGTCTGGCCCTCGATTGGCGAATCGGGGCACCGGGGGATGATTTCAATCCCGATGGACAGAACTGGGGCATCGTGCCCTACCTGCCTCAGAAGTTGCGAGCCCGTGGTTACGAGCCCTGGATTGCGACACTCCGCAGTGTTATGGCTCACACCACAGCCCTGCGGATCGACCACATCATGGGACTGTTCAGGCTGTTCGTCATTCCGGCCAACGCTGAGACCACCAACGGCGCATACCTCTATCACTATGGGACCGAGATGCTCGACATCGCCCTTATGGAGGCCGCCCGGGCAGGAGTGACTCTCTGTGGTGAGGATCTGGGCACCGTGGAGGACGGAGTTCGGCGGGCCCTCGCCGAACGCAACGTCATGGGCTACCGGGTTCTGTGGTTCGAGGACTCCCCTATGACCGATTGGTCCGATGCGTCGATTGGTTCGATCAGCACTCATGACCTTCCAACCATCGCAGGGCTCATCGGCGGCGGGGACGCCAAGCAACGGGCCAATGCTGGTCTGGCCGTCGACCTGACCGACGACGAGGCGATGCTCGACCGATTGACGAGAAGCCTTGGCTCCCGGTCACAGGTGCCCGAGTCACAGGCGCCCGAGTCACAGGCGCCCGAGTCACAGGTGCCCGAGTCACAGGCGCCCGAGTCACAGGGGTCCGAGTCACAGGGGTCCGTATCGCTGGGGTCCGTATCGCAGGAGACAGGCACGCCGGTCACGACCTCAGCCATTGTCCTTGCTCACCGTGGCCTGGCCGAGGCCGGAAGCAGAGTGGTGTTCGCCTCCCTCGAAGACGCCTGCGCTGTGATCAACCGACCTAACGTCCCGGGGACCGTGGATGAGAACCCCAACTGGAGAGAACCCCTCCCCGTACCGATCGAGGACCTTGACGGGACACTCGCACCCGCCATTGCGGAGGAGATGCGGGCCCACCGCTAGCCTCGCTAGGAGATGACTGATGACGATTCCTCGACTGCTGCGGATGACTCCGGAGCGCTCATCAAGGTCCAGACGATCCACAATCTACGAGACGTCGGAGGCCTGAGCGTTCAGACAGGAGGACGCATGCGGTCTGGCAGCGTCTTCCGCTCGGCCCAGTTGGGTGAACGCAACGACACCACCATGGCTCAACTTGAGGAGCTTGGACTCGACGCCGTTTTCGACCTGAGGTCGGATCACGAGGTGAGCCTGCTGCCCGACTTCGTTCCCGACGGCGTGCGGCTGCAACAGGTCGATGTTCTTGCGGATTCCGACGAACGCATCGCCGCACAACTCGAAGACCTCTTCACCGATCCTGCCGGCGCCGCTGAGTTGCTACGCAGTGGCGCAGTCCAGGACCACTATTCCAGCACCTACCGGCACCTCGTCAGCCTTCCCAGCGCAAAGTCGTCCTACCGTGCGCTGTTCTCAAGCCTCGCCGAGGGCCAGTCGGTACTGTTCCACTGCACTGCTGGCAAGGACCGGACTGGCTGGGCGGCTGCATCGCTGCAACTCCTTCTGGGAGTGGCGCTCGACGACGTCTTCGATCATTACCTGGCGAGCAACTCGGAGACTCTGGAACTCTTCGGCGGGATACTGCGTGCCTTTGAGGATGCGGGTGGCGACACCTCTGCACTCGAACCGGTCTTCATGGTCGAGGCCATGTACCTGGAGTCCGCCATAGACGAGATGACCAGATCATTCGGGACCATAGGTGGCTATTTCTCCAACGGTTTGGGACTGTCCACGTTGCAGGTGGCTGCTCTCAAGGAGAGCTTGACCGAGTAATGACACCGCGTGCTGAGTCCTGGCACTGAGCGATGACTGAGCACCGACAGTCTGACCTCAGACAGGCCTCAGGGCCACGATCTTGCGCCGCCCGGACCGCAAGTGGTCAGAAGTTGCTAAAGAATGGCAAGAACTACTCCGGGCCAGCCTGCGCCGCGTCACAGCCCAATGAGCAGTCGAGCCTCGATACCGCCGACTTTCGGATCGACTTCGCATCCAAGCAGGTCACCCGTGATGGCCAGTTGGTCCGGCTCACACCGACCCAGTGGCACATCGTCGAAGTGCTCGTTCATAACTCAGGTCGGCTGGTCACCTACGAACAGATTCTGCGAGAGGTCTGGGGGCCAAGCTATGGTAAGGAGACGAACTACCTGCGGGTGTTCATGACCCAGATCCGTCAAAAACTCGAGCCAGATCACACTCGCCCGAGGTACTTCATAACCGAACCCGGAATCGGCTTCCGCTTCGAGCCCAACGAGGCCGACTCATCGCTCGCCACCCAGTAGTTTTTCCGGATGGCTATTCGGTCGCCGCTCGGGTCGACGAGCGGATCCACCAGATTTGACGTCGTCGTGGTCGGAGCCGGAATCGCCGGCGCCAACGTTGCATCACAACTCGCGGAGCGAGGTCTCTCCGTAGCCGTTGTTGATCGCCGCCGATTCGACTCGGCCGGTGCGCACTGGCACAACGGCGTCCTCGACCGACACTTCGTGCGAGCAGGCGTGTCACCTCCCGTTGCACCGGAACGATCGCCCGCTGTAGCCAGATTCCACATGTTCGCCGCCGACGGCACCCCTGGCGCCCGCATAGGCCATCCTCCGACGGTCACAGCCAATATGGCGATGCTCGGCGAGCGGCTCAGACACGCTGCCGCCGAAGCCGGAGCAAAGGTGTTCGACGAGTCGACCGTCGCTGGCGTCGACCTCGTCGCCGATCGAATTTCCTCGATTCGGATCGAGAGCAGGACCGGAACGTCCACCAGTCTCACCGCAGCACTCTTCGTCGATGCCTCCGGTCTGACAGGTACGCTGCGCCGCCATTCCCCACTTCTCGACAGGTGGTGC